>JAFZUN010000210.1 GCA_017618315.1 Spirochaetales bacterium | reverse complement strand
TCCTTCTTGCACTCTTCTTCAACAATGTGTTCGCAATCATTCCGGCAGCGGCAACCGCTCCGGCACTTCTCTTTGTAGGATACCTGATGATGAAGTCTGTAACAGGAATTGACTTTACAGATCCGACAGAGGGAATACCTGCATTCATCACAATCATGGTAATGCCTTTCTCATATTCAATCTCAAAGGGAATTGCATGGGGAATCATCTCTTATGTAATCTGCAAGGTTGCAGGAAAGAAGGCAAAATCAGTTTCCATCGTTACATGGATACTTGCCATTATCTTTATTGCTGACATTATTTTTGAGTCTTTGAAATAACAAGGACATAATTTCAGACAATTATGGGACTGTGCGGAAATATTTCGTGCAGTCCTTCTTTTAGGAACAATATGAGCGAAGAAACAAAATCAGAAAAATATGAGCGCCCTACTTGGGACGAATACTTCATGGAGGTTGCAAGGACCATTGCAAAGAGAGCCACATGTGACCGCGGAAGGAGCGGCTGTGTCATAGCAAGGGACAACCAGATTCTTGTTACCGGTTATGTCGGAAGCCCGGCTGGACTGCCACATTGCGATGATGTGGGACATTTGATGCGCAAGATGATTCATGCGGATTCTTTCATTACCCAGCATTGTGTAAGGACAGTACACGCAGAGCAGAATGCAATATGTCAGGCGGCAAAGCGTGGAATATCCATAGACGGTGGAACTGTTTACTGCAAGATGACGCCATGCAGAACCTGTGCCATGCTCATCATAAACTGCGGGATAAAGCGGGTTGTCTGTGAGAAGCATTACCACGACGAAGAGGATTCAATGCAGATGTTTGCACAAGCGGGAATCAAGATAGAGCATCTTGAGGATTCCGTGCAGACTTATGCAAATATGTAAGAATAGAAATATTACAGGGTTGAGGTCAAGAATTCCTTGAACTTGCTGTAGTCATTTTCCATCGGAATTGAACGGTCAGGAAGAGACATGACCTTCTCCAGCCTGTCCGGAATGCTTGGCTCACGGCCGATTGCCTCAATAACTGTTGAACCGAACTTTGCCGGATGTGCTGTCTCAAGGATGATGCCCACTGCCTTTTTGTCTACAATTGCCTGACCCCATGACGGAATGTTAGGAGTAAGGCCTGGCTTTGAGGGATCTCCCTTTTCTCCAGAAATGAGCTTTTCCATTCCACCGAGCCTTATATCGTTCCATGCCTTCCATGCAACAGCACCATGAGGATCAATTACATAGCCTGTCTTGTCATGGCAGCCGCGGATAGCACTCAAAGTACCCTCATCATCTGTCCAGTAAGAGGCAAACAGAGAGCGGACTTCATCAAGAGAATACATAGCCTTGATTCTCTCATAATTGCTGGGAGCACCAACATCCATAGCATTGCTAAGGGTCGGTACAGAGGCACGGGCCTCATATTCACCGGATGCAATCCAGTCTGGAACTGTGTGGTTAGAGTTTGTGGCGGCAACAAAACCTGTTATCGGGGCACCCATCTCGCGGGCAATAAGGCCTGAAGTAAGGTTTCCGAAGTTTCCGCTTGGTACTATCACGATAATCGCCGGATCATCAATCTTGCTGTCATATGGAATGCGGTTCTTTACCACGAGTGAAGAATACATGTAATAAAAGCTCTGTGGCAAAAGACGTGAAATATTGATTGAGTTTGCAGAAGAAAGACGGAATTTCTTTCTGAG
>JAFZUN010000209.1 GCA_017618315.1 Spirochaetales bacterium | reverse complement strand
ATGGGCATGCTCATGGGCGCGATCCCCGGTGTGGGAGAGGATACAGGCGGATGGCTCTCTTACTGGTCAGAGAAGAAGGTCTCCAAGACCCCGGAGCTCTGGACACACGGCTGCATAGATGGAGTCGTCTCTGCGGAGACAGGAAACAACGCCGCAATAGGAGGCGCAATCATACCTGTCCTCTCTTTGGCAATCCCGGGCTCCACGTCCGCGGCGGTTCTTCTTGCCGCCTTCTGGATGCACGGCTACAGGCCCGGACCGCTGCTCATGCAGGATACCCCGCAGTTCCTTTACTATGTCATTATCTTCATGGTCCTCGCATCATGTCTGATGTGGATTCTGGCAATGGTCATCTCAAAGTTCAGCGTCAAGGTCCTTTCGGTTGACATTAGGATACTCATGCCGATTGTGTTCATCTGCTGTGTCATAGGAGCGTTTGTAGTCTCCAACAGAATCTTCGACATCAAGCTGATGTTCGTGTTCGGAATACTTGGAATAATCATGAGCTTCCTGAAGATGCCGGGAGCCCCGTTCCTTCTGGGAATAATCCTGGGCAACATGGCGGACGAGAACCTCAGGCGCGCTCTGCTTCTGACAGATGCGGACCTCTCAATCTTCTTCACCAGACCGATTTCAATCTTCTTCATTGTGGTCATCCTTTATCTGATCTTCACGCAGACTCCGGTCTATGCAAGGATCAGCGAGAAGCGAGATGCAAAGCGTGAGGCTGCCAGACGCGCAAAAGCCGAGGCAAAGAAGGCAGCGGAGAAAAAAGACTGATGTTTACAATCACAGGTTTTGCTGACGAGCTGGACAAAGATTTTGAGGTCCAGATGAGATATTGGAAGGAGATGGGACTCTCTTGGTTTGAGCTCCGCTCCGCATGGGGCATCAATGTGATGGATCTGACCGATGAGCATATCCATCGGATAAAATCCATCATAGACCCGCTCGGGGTCAAAGTGTCGTGCATTGGCTCCCCGATAGGCAAGACCTTCATAGAGGATCCGCCTGAGAATGAGATGAGACGCCTTGAGAGAGCTTCATTCCTCGCGCATTTCTTTGGTTGCAACCGTGTGCGGGTCTTCTCCTTCTACTGCAGAAGCGGGAATATCCTGGATCATCGGGAAGAGGTCATGAGAAGGCTGGGCATGATGTCCGATTACGCAAAGGACCAGGGCATTGTGCTTCTTCATGAGAATGAGGCTCATATCTACGGGGAGAAGAGCAAGGAAAGCGCGGAGATAGCCGCGACACTGAGATCTGACCATTTCGGACTTGTGTTTGACCCTGCAAACTATTCCGTGGCAGGAGAGGATGCCCTTGATGCTGAGAAGACCATGCATCCGTATATCAGCTACGTTCACGTAAAGGACTATGCGGGCCATGATCTGGATATGAGTATCCCGGGGAAGGGAGTGTCCCGCATTCCTGAGGTCTTTGACTGCCTGAGGGACAGGGACCTCTTCATATCCATGGAGCCGCATCTTGATGTGGCGGGACAGTTCGGAGGATTCACGGCACCGGATAAATATGCGGCGGCCGTCAAGGCTGTCAGGTCCATATGTGACAAGCTTGGAATAAGGTGGGCATGATGAAGTACGGATACTGCACGGGTTTCTCAACAGACCCTCATTTCCAGCTTGGACTGGATCTTCTGCCCATGATTGAGAATCAGGGCTTTGATTATGTCGAGTTTCCGCTAATGAACTTCAGTGGCATGGCAGAGGAAGAGTTCTCCGCGGTACTGAAAAGCCTGATGGCACATGGCCTTGAGAGCCCGGTGGCATGCAATTTCTTCCCGGGAAGTGTAAGGCTTGTCGGAAAAGATTTGGACAAGGACCATATTGCCTCTTATCTTGATGAGATCCTGCCTAAACTGGACAGGCTTGGAATAAAGAAGATCATCCT
>JAFZUN010000208.1 GCA_017618315.1 Spirochaetales bacterium | reverse complement strand
CATGGAGGATGTTGATTATGTGCTTGAGGTCCTGCCGCCAATCATTAAGAGGCTCAGGGCAATCTCTACAAGATGAAGAATTAGCAAAGAGGTTAATATGGATAGTTTCATGGCCCAGTGGGTATATACGGATACAGTAAAGGATCACTTCATGAATCCCAGAAACATCTGGAACAAGGATGAGAACTGGGAGCCGGAGGCCGTCGGCGAAGTCGGCTCCCTTGCATGTGGTGACCAGATGAGAGTCGGAATCAAGGTCGCTGATGGCAGGATCTCAGACATCAGATGGCTCACTTACGGGTGCGCCAGTGCCATTGCAAGCACATCAATGATGAGCGAGATGGTCAAGGGAATGACTCTTGAGGAGGCTTACAACATCACTCCTGACATGATAACCAAAGAGCTCGGAGGACTTCCGGAGCACAAGTTTCATTGTTCTGTTCTAGGGGACAAGGCTCTCAGGGCTGCAATAGATGATTATCTGGAGAAGAGAGGCCTGGATAATCCTTATAAGAAAACGGTTGCCAAGATCCTGTGCGAATGCAAGGGCGTGACAGACCAGATGATTGAGCACCTTGTTGCAACAGACCAGGCAAAGACACTTGAGGACCTGCAGAGGCTCACAGGCTACGGCACAGGTTGCGGCAAGTGCAAGGCACGCGTAGAGCATGAATTCGAGGAAATGATGCATGTATACGGAAAATAACTCCAGGATTCATTGAAAACATAGCTGGCCACCTTCGGGTGGCCTTCAGTTTCTCTTGCCTTTTGAACTGATTACAAGGATACTTTATCGTATGAGAACTATAATTCTTTCAATTCAGGGGAAGAAATACACGCTTCCCGCATTCTCCACGGCTAAGGAAGCGCTGGTGGAGTCCGGCCTTTACCAGAACGAACTTAAGAGATATGAGGACAACCCCATCATAGGTGCTCTTGTGAACGGAGAGCTCAAGCCATTGAGCGCACCGGTTCCGATGTCATGTGAGATCGAGCCTGTAAGGGCATTCCAGGGATTCGGAAGAAGAATATACCGTCACAGCATATGCTTTCTGCTCTGCTATGCATCCAGACTTCTTTTCCCGAGAAGAAGGCTGAAAATCGGTCACTCCCTGGGTGATGGATTCTACTTCAATTATGAGGATGACAAGGGTGCGGATGACGCTCTGGTACAGAAACTCACAGACAAAATGAAGGAGCTTGTAGACCAGGCTCTTGAAATCACATGTGTGTCAGTCTCCGTCCAGGAGGCAATCAAGCGTCTGCAGAAGCAGGGTTATGATGATGCGGTGCTGCTGCTGAAATCAATGAACAAGTCTTATGTGAACATGTACAGGATTCAGGAGTATTACCACATAGCCTATGAGCCCATAGCCAACAACACAGCTGAACTCGGCCTCTGGGACCTGCGCAAATACGGTGAAGGCGGAATGCTTCTCAGATACCCTGTCAGGGAAAGCATAAAGGAGCTGGTTCCGTTCAAGGACAACCAGAGATTGTATGAGGTGTTCAACGAGTACCACGTCTGGGGAAAGATTCTTGGAGTCGAGTGCGTCGGAGAGATGAACAAGTGCTGCTCTGACAAGAAAGCTGAGCAGTATGTCAGACTCTCTGAGTCTCTTCAGCGCAGGAAGATCGCAAGCATCGCTGATGCAATCCATTCCAAGAAGGCAAAGGCAGTCTTTATCGCAGGTCCGTCATCATCCGGAAAGACAACATTCGCAAAGAAACTCTGTGAGCAGCTTCTGCTGCTTGAGTACTCGCCTATAAAGATCAGCCTTGATGATTACTATAAGAAACGCGATCTTGTACCACTGGATGAGGAAGGCAAACCGGACTTTGAGGCCCTTGAGGCATTGGACACTGATATGTTTGACCGGAACATGCAGGATCTTTTTGATGGAAAGGAGGTGGATCTCCCTCATTTCAGCTTCACAAGAAACGAGACATATTACCTCAACCAACCGATTAAGATGAATCCAAACACCATCTTTGTTATTGAAGGTATTCATGGTCTTAATCCCAAGATCACATCGAAGATCGAACCGAAATATGTCTACAAAGTTTATATCTCCGCATTGACTCAGCTGAACATGGATGACTGCAACAGAGTCTCCACAACAGATGACAGGATGCTCAGACGCATTCTGCGTGATTACATGACAAGAGGAACAAACGCGGAGGAGACTCTTCTCATGTGGCCCAGTGTGGCACGTGGTGAGAGAACCCATATCTTCCCCAACCAGAACAATGCCGACGTCATGTTCAACAGTGCACTGGACTATGAGCTTGGAGTCCTGTCTCCGTTTGTTACACCTCTTCTTCAGGGTGTCAGTCCGGATTCAGGAACCGCTTATACGCATGCCAGAAGACTTCTTGAGTTCCTGGAAACAATTTATGCCATCCCGTCAACTTTTGTGCCCAGTGATTCAATACTCAGGGAGTTCATCGGTGGCAGCGACTATGAAGATTGACGAGGTATCGCAATAAAAATATATTTTAGCCATGACGTATGAGATTCTTGAGTCCTGCACAGGTTGTGGAATGTGTCTTTCCATTTGTCCTGTCAAGGCTGTTTCAGGCGGGCCCGGACGGCTCCATGCCATAAACCCTGACTACTGTATAGGCTGTGGAGCCTGTGCACGTGTCTGCGAGAGCTCATCAGTCGTT
>JAFZUN010000025.1 GCA_017618315.1 Spirochaetales bacterium | reverse complement strand
ATCAGCCTCAATCATATCTCGGTCAATGTCTCACGTGTGGACTTCTATCATGAGGATCTTGCGGATAAGCTTGTATCAACCATCAGAAAACATCGTCTTGATCCGTCTGACATGCATCTTGAGGTGACCGAATCAGCTTTTGCAGAGGATTCCAATCAGTTTATCGAGGTTCTTGAGAAACTGCGTGAGATGGGTTTTGCCATTGAGATGGATGACTTCGGGAGCGGTTATTCATCTCTCTGCACACTGAAGGACATTCCTGTGGATGTCATCAAGATGGACTCTGATTTCCTGTCCTCTGAGGATAAGTACAGACGCTGCGGCAAGATCGTGACGGCTGTAGTGCGTCTTGCCCATGCGATTGACATTCCGGTTATTGCGGAGGGCGTGGAGACGCGAAGCCAATGCGATTTCCTGAAGACCGTAGGCTGCAGGTTCATGCAGGGTTTCCTGTTTGCGCACCCGATGGATGCACAGAGCTTTGGGGAGCTGCTCAGGTCAGGAGCAGGCGCGTTTGATGCCCTGCCATCAGAGAAGGACAACGGATCTCTTGACTTCTTTGACATCAGCTCGCAGTCAACTCTGATATTCAACAGTTATGTCGGTGGAGCGGCTATTCTTAGCATGGATGCGGACGGAAAGGTCTCTGCCCTAAGGATGAACGACAAGTTTTTCGAGATGATCGGAGTTGACAGGAAGAGCTATGCCGGACGTCAGTATGATCTTGCAAAGGGTCTGTCCAGGGAAACAGTCGGTGCATTCCTCAATGCGATGGCCGATTCTGAAAGGACAGGCAAAGAAGAGAGCTGCATAACCTGTTCCAAGAACATCGATGGAAAGGGAAGGGACTTCTGGAGCTACAACAAGCTGAGGTTCCTCTCAAGAAAGGTCCAGAGCAGCATCTTCTACATGAGTATTGAGGATATCTCAGATAAAGTCGAACTCCTGTACCGTAACAGGCAGCTTATGAATGAGATCAGGGAACGTGAAGAACTATTCAAGCGTGCTGCGGAGCAGATAGACCTCTATTTCTGGAAGTATGATATACGCACAAAAGAGATGCATCCCTGTTTCAGGTGCCAGGGAGTACTTGGACTGCCTGAGCTTGTGAAAGATTATCCAGACTCGGTGATAGGAATGTGCATTTTTCCTGATGGAGATCAGTACAGGCAGATCATGCAGAGAGTTGACCGCGGGGAAGATGTCGATGTTGTGCTTCCGCTGACCAATGATCGCATACCATACAGGATAAAGTACAAAGTGGAAAGGGATGACCAGGGCAATCCCGTCTATGCATATGGCACAGCCATTCCTGCAAAAGCAACGGAAATGTGAATCAGCCTAAAAGCTCTTTCAGTGACTCTTTTGTGTTATCAAGTGCCTCGCCGTACTGGCTGTCCATTTTCTTGAGGTTCTGGCTGATGAGCTGAGAGTATTGTGCGGAGTTCACGCCCTCCGGATTGTTCTCCATAGCCTGCTGGATCTGGGCTTTCATGCGGTCCACGAATGCGCTCTTGGCATCCAGATACTGCTGGAGGAAATCTCCGATCTGATGCATGAGGCCGTCAGCCTGTGCATCTCCGCCTGTGACAAGGTTCACCAGATCACATGTGCGCTGGAACCTCATCTGATAGATATCATCCGACGGGAGGCTGATGTTGGACATGATTGTGCTGACCATGCCTGTTCTGACAATGGTCTTGTCATCTGCATTGTAGGACGCATATTTTGCGGCAACCACATCAAGACTCTGGTCCGTGTTGTTCAGGTATCCGCCTGCAAGGGCCATGCCGTCCCTGAGAAGTGTGTCTGAGCGGTATTTTGCCTCATCGATCTCAATGTCCTGTGTCTTCTCAAGTGCGATCTCCCATGCTGATTTAATGCGTGCCATAGTGTTCTCCTGCATGAAAGATAACTGTTTTCAAGTTCTTCGACAACTTGTATCATTGAGTCATGGAAAAGCTTTATTATCAGGATCCGTATCTGAAGCGCATCACGTGCACCGTAACCCATGTATCACACACCGACAAGACAACTGAAGTCTGCACGGACAGGACAATATTCTACCCCGAAAGCGGAGGCCAGCCCGGTGACAGGGGTACTCTGGGGCAGTACAGGGTCATTGATACCCGCAAGGCAGATGACGGTGACTCCATTCTGATCCTGGATCCTTCAAGCCAGATAAAAGAGGGCGATGTCCTTGAGCTTGTCCTTGACTGGGACCACCGGTATAAGTTCATGGTCATACACGCGGCGCAGCACATGCTCAGCGGACTTCTCTTCACCATGTTCGGCATTGGCACGGTTGCCGTACATCAGGGAGAGGAGTATCTGACCATAGAGACAGACAGAAGCGCAATAGATGCGAATGTCATAGACGAGCTTGTCCTTGCGGCGAATGATAAGATTCGTGAGAATCACAGCATCATTTACCATGAGATGAGCCATAAGGATGCCGAAGCTCTTGGTCTTAGGCGGTCCATAAAGGTGGAGGGCGATGTCAGGATTGTCGAGATAAAGGATGTTGACCGCATAGCATGCGGAGGTGTCCACGTTGCCCGCACCGGGGAGATAGGGGTTATCTTCTGTCTTGGCCACGAGCAGATCCGCGGCCATGTGAGACTATATTTCAGCTGTGGACAGCAGGCCCTTGATGCTCTTCTGTCCGGTAATAAGGCGATCCAGAGCCTGAACAGGACATTCAGCTGCAGGACAGATGAGATCGAGTCAAAAGTCGCTGAGTTGTTCTTCGCATTGAATGAGGCAAAAGCATCCGCCTCCGGCGCAATGAGAAGGCTTGCACTGATGGAGGTGCAGTGCAACATTGGTTCTGACGGGCTTTGCATCATGGAGTGTGCCCAGGGCTCGGATCTGCAGAACTATGCCCAGGCCGTAACTGAGTTCGAGGACATTGCAATGCTCGTGACCTGCCCTGACAACGGCAGGACAAAATGGCTGATTGCACTGAAAGGTGGATTTGAGAAGATTGACTTCAATGTCCTGCTAAGGCCTCTTTTGGCAGAAATCAACGCAAAAGGTGGCGGAAGAAGCCCTGTTTTTCAGGGAGTTGCCGCCTGTGATGACAAAGAGAAGCTGAAGGTATTCACTGATAAGTTCAAAGCCCTGGTCCTGAATTGAATCTCAGAATAGTTTTCCTATCTCAACCGCGATATCCGAAGCCTGCGGGATTGTGAGTCTCTCAAGATCCTTTGAGAAGGGGATGGGTGTGTCCTTTCCGCTGAACTGGAGCACCTGGCACTTGAGGGATGAGAATGTCTTCTTGTCCTGACAGATTGCGGCACAGACCTGGGCCTCAATGCCACCGATTCCGTTGGGATCCTGTACAAGCACGGTACGTCCGGTTTTCTGAACCTGGGTGAAGACTGTCTCCTTGTCCAAAGGATTGAGGGTCCTGAGATCCACCACGGTGGCATTGATTCCGCTTCCCTTGAGAAGCTCTGCTGTCTCAAGTGCGGTGGCCACTGCATGAGAGTAAGCGATAATCGTCACATCATGGCCGTCACCTATGACTTTTGCCTTGCCCAGGCTGACGGGCTCCGGTGAAATCTCACCGTCCATCGGGTAAAGGAGTTTGTGCTCAAAGAACAGAACCGGGTTGTTGTCCCTTATTGAGGCCCTGAGCAGGTGGTAGGCGTCAGACGGGTT
>JAFZUN010000207.1 GCA_017618315.1 Spirochaetales bacterium | reverse complement strand
GGTACAGTCCATGTACCAGATGTGGGAGGAGGAAACCATTTCGATGATATCTAACATATAATGGACACACAATGACAATTTGTAAGGATGTACAAATGATTTTTTGTGTTTTTCAGATGGTTTTTCCTTTTTATTGGAGAAAATTTCGTAAATTTGCATCGGATATACCTTTTCAAAAGACAATTAACAGTTCTTTACACTTGTCAGCCGCTGGCTGCAAACTGTGAACAAATATTAAATCAGGTGATATGGCATCATTTAACGAATACAGTATTGGTAAATTTGCCTTATGTCTGAACAGGAACAAAGAACTTCTTACGAGACTGTTCCAGGCAAGCGAACCTGTGTATTTTTCCCAGGTCATCGAGGATGATGCCTATAGGAATTGTGACATCAACGGACTGATTGACATGCATATCGTCAATATCCTTGGAAAGGAGATGCTTTCCCTGACCCCGGAGTTCCACGAGATGATTTCAAAGGCATTCAGCCTTGGCTATCTTGTTTCCGATCACGATGTGATGAGATACAAGGAAAAGCTTGAAAGTGATATCGAGGACTGTAACGCCTCTAAGGATTTCCGGCATGACATCTATCTCAGGAGGGTCAAGAATGACATTGGCGAGATAATCATGGTGATGTCATCGAGTGTCGATGAGCTGAACGCCGCAGTGGAACGCGAGTTCAAGTATGCCGAAGACAATGAGTTGAAGAAGGAGCATCTTGTCCGTTTCCTCAATACCGACAAGAAACTCCATGACCTTATCGGCGAGGTTGACAGTTTCCTTTTCGGTCCTGCCGTCAAGAAGCTTCAACGGGACTCGAATGACGGTGAGCTGGATTCACTGATCATCGAATGTCTGGCGGTCTTCTCCAGGAAAGGCACCGATCTGCTGAAACTCCTCACCACCATCAATTACTATCTCAACGAGGTCAACAAGAAGATTGAGGAGATAGAGAAGATCCACAGGATCAAGGCTCTCAAAGATGAAGGAAAGCTGTCTTCGCCGGAGTACAGCAACCTGAGAGAGTTCCTTTCAACCGATTATGCCTTGTGGCATGAGACGGGTTCCCAACATCCCTTCTATATCCCGCTTGAGGAGATCCGTGAATCTCCGTTCATCAAGGATGCCTTGCTGAAGGCAAAGATCCGTCACGATCTAGAGATGTTCAGGAACCAGCCAGCCGGGCCGGTTGACAGTATGTATAATGAGGCCTATGCCGTTGACAAGAGGAAGAACCACCCGCAGAAGATCATGAACCAGTTCCTCCCGTCAGGCAAAAGCCTTTTCTCCTTTATAGAGGATTTCGATTTCGGTCAGGAGCTGACCCTGAATGAGAAGATTAACTATTTCGTCTATTTCGCATGTGTCTTTCACAAGCAGTTGGTCTTTACGGACAGCTACATCGAGAGGGACGGAAAGAAGATATTGGTTGTTTACCCTAAAAAATAGAGTGTTATGGACTATCCGCAGAAAGTGACGAAGACACTGTATGATAACAACGGCTTCATTGCCGACGATTTCAACGATCCTGAAATGAGGGAGTTGTATGACGACCTGAAGGTAAACAGACTCCAGTATGAGGAGCTTTTCAGGAATTTCGGATGCACTCTCAGGTTCGAGGACAAGTGCTTCTACCTGACGAGGACGAAGGTCACCCGTCAGGCGATTGAAAGCCGGATGGAAGACTATTACCTGTGGATTGACATAGTGGATTTCCTCTATGATGTCATCCCGTCTCTCGCGCCCGGCAGCAGGTTCTATTACAGCGACCTGTTCAAGAAGGTAGAGACAAGCGTCAACCTTCCTAAGAAGCTGATGTCCATACCGCTGAAGCTGAAGAAAGGAACCGTACCCGACACGAAGGCATACATGGAGGAACTTCTTGACTTCCTGAAGAAGAAACAGGTTCTGGACGAGTTTGTGAGGGAGGAAGACCATGTTACGGTGTATCAGGTGACATCCGTATTCTCTTATTTCAAGGATTATGTAAAGAGTATAACGCTAAGGAGTGAGGAGGAGAAATCATATGAAGGGACTGTATAGTATAAACCTGATCAACAGCATGAGGGTTGACAGGGCCGAAATCAAGACATACGGTAATGTCATCCTGACCGGCGAGAACGACGCAGGGAAGACCGCCGCTCTGCGTCTCTGGGTGTATTTCATCACCGGAAACAGGAAGATGCTGGGCCTCGATGAGGGATCCCAGGACTTCTGCAATTTCTATTTCCCCAAGCCGAACTCATGGATCATCTATGAGATGTTCAGTGACCAGGGCAGGTATATGATTATCCTTTCCTGCAGGAACAATGTCATATACTCACGGTATGTCGATGAACCCTACAGGCGTGAATACTTCTTTGATGACTCCGACACGGCTTTTGAGAGGTGGGAGGATATTGCCGACAAGATCGGCAGGAAGGCCTCAGATTTCGCGGAAGTCAAGGGCGAGGAGAATTTCCGTGATATTATCTTCGGATGCTATGGCGGATCTAACAGTGCTTACCGCCGTTTCGCCCTTGTCCGTTCCAATAATGCGCAGGGACTCCGTAAGGCTGTTCAGGGAGTCTTCCTGAACAAGGAGCTGATTGAAACCAAGAACATCAGGGATTTCATACTGGAGGCTCTCAGCCTGTCTGACACCAAGGTGGAGATCACGAAGCTGAAGCAACTTATCCAGCCCGTCAACGAGCAGTGGCGCGATATCCTTCTATGGAAAGAGGAGGATGAGAAGGGCCAGATCAAGATGCGTGCCGCCAGACAGGTTGTCGAGCGATATAACCGTAAGCTCGACAAGGATGTTGCCATCTCGTTTGCATGGAAGAAGCTCAACTATATCATCCCACGCGACAGCAGGAGGAAGACCGCCATCAAGGAGAAGCTTGACATGCACGTCAGTCAGAAGAATGACATAGACGGAAAGCTCAAGGAAAGACGGGAAAGCTATTCCGGCCATATCAGGGAACTTCAGGAGCCGATCACGAATTTTAAGAGTCTTCTTGAATCACTTGACAGGGATTACAAGAAGTTCCACCGTCAGGACGCACAGGATATAATTGCCATCTTCAAGGAAGAAGACACCATCATGAAGACCCTGGCTGCCCTGTCAGAGGAATACAGGGTGTTGACCTCTGCCACAGGTGATATTGAGAAGAAATATCAGGAAATGCTTAAATCCGTCCTCGCCCCGTTGAATGAACTACAAGTGAAGTGGAATGAGGAGATCCGCGTTCTGGAAGAGAAGGAGAAGACCGAAAGGCTCCAGATCAATGGTGACTATGAAGCCGAGTGCAGGAGGATAGAAGAGGAACATTCCAAGATTATCTCTGAGCTTAATGCAGCGATCGATGTCAAGCAAAATGAGATCATTAGACAGAAGGACGCCCTTCTCCAGAACGAGAAGGAGGTTATGTTCGTTGAACGGAAGGCGGAGATCGATGTCGAGCAGAAGACACACCTGAAAAATATCGGCGATCTTGAAAAGGCTATAGCCGATTTCAATGAGCTTATCAACAAAGAGCAAGTTAAGTGCCACAATGAGGTGATTCGCTTCAAGGACAAAAAGCTCAATGAATGGGAAGCGAGACAGAAAGAACTCACGAAAGTCATTTCTCAGACAGAGAAGCGCCTCGAAAACATTGAAGGATCCTTCCAGAAATTTTTGGAGAACGAGGTGCCGGGATGGGAAGACACCATCG
>JAFZUN010000206.1 GCA_017618315.1 Spirochaetales bacterium | reverse complement strand
GGAAACGGCACGCACAAGCCCACCGGAATCCTGCACGCCACTGCAGGAGCCCAAGTTGGCATCACAGCAGCCTCGACTTCGGCAATCACCAGCGACGAGCTGATCGATCTGTTCCACAGCCTCAAGACCCCATACCGCAAGAAGGCAATCTGGGTTCTGAACGACAGCACCCTCAAGTTCATCCGCAAGCTCAAGGATGCCAACGGACAGTACCTCTGGCAGCCCGGAATCCGTGACGGTGAGGTCAACACCATCCTCGGCAAGGCTTATCACACCTCCTCCTTCATGCCGGAGATTGCATCCGGAAACAAGACACTCGTCTTCGGTGACTTGTCCTACTACTGGATCGGCGACCGCAAGGGAATCACATTCAAGAGACTCAACGAGCTTTATGCCGGAACCGGCCAGATCGGTTTCCTCGCCTACAAGCGTGTTGACGGAAAGATCGTGCTTCCCGAGGCGATCAAGGTACTGAAGCAGAAGACCTGATGAATACTGATGCCGGGTCAGTCATAAGATGGCCCGGCACTTCAGCCAGATGAACGAGGTATCACAATGCAATACAACACAAAGAACTATACTGAACAGGGCGGAAACACCACACACTTCGGCGGAAAGGTCATCTTCGAGCCCGAATGTGAAATCGAAGGTCTCCCCGATGCTTCTCCGACCGTAAAAGGATTTGTTAAGCAGGGTGCATCTGTCTCCGATGCCGCTGGAGAGACTCCGACAGCAGCTGAGTACAATGCGCTTCTAGCTTCATTGAGAGCAGCGGGGATAATCGCACCTGAGGCGACGGAATGAGACCATGCTCGTCACAATCTCAGAATTCAACGAGTACACTGGCAACTTCGAGGACTCGCAGCAGGCAACCGAACTGAAAACACTGTTCCTCCAATCGGCGCAGGAACTTGTCGGAGAATACCTGCGTTTTGATCCGGAGACCAAATGGCAGCCCCAGGAGATGCCTAGTGTGGTTCGGCTCACCATACTGAGAATAGCCACACTAATGCTCATGGAGGGCGGTGAGAACATCGGGGTAACAGGAAAGAGCTTTGCGGACAACAGCCGCTCTTTCATCTCCTACACCAATTACTCAAAGTATCTGAATCCCCTTCAGACATTAAGGGAGGCGGTCTTTTGAGCAGAAGATGGATAGGACAGTACAGCGGGGAGACACTCATCAACGTCAAAGCGGATGTGGATGAGGCCATGAACCTTCTGGAGAACCTCAACGGAAACCGCAAGTCCATGAGACGCAGGATTCTCTCAGGCATTGGAACCTCTGTTAAGCAGGCTGTCAAGAAAAGCTATCCAGCCCTGCTTCAGAAGAAAAGCCGGACCCTTTTCAAGAGTGTGACTGCAAGGATCTTCAAGTCCGGCGCGGCTGTGAAGATTTCACCGAGGGCAGAAAGAGACAACATCCTATATGGCTATGCTTTGGCCAAGGGCTCTACCATCAAGGCTAGAAATTCTGAGTTCCTGACATTCAAGGTCGGAGACAAATGGGTAAAGCGGAAACAGGTGAAACTCAAGGCTGTTGACTGGATCGAGGCTCCTGCAAAGCGTTACCTGTCCAGTTCAGCCTACCGTCAGCGCATTGATGAACTTGTGGCCAAGGAAATAGCGCGTGCAGAAAAAGCCGCTTTGAGGCAAAAAGGATGACAAACGAACTCTCAATACTCAATCGTCTGAAGGCGGTACTACAGACACAACTCAACGATTATCTTCCAGAGGGCTTTGACCAGATCGGTGAGCGGAATGTAATTATCGACATACCGGATACGGACCAGATGCCGATGAAAACCATGCTTTATATTATTCCGAATTGGGCAGATTATGAAGCATTAACTACTGATAATGACGCCTGTACATTCAATATCGCTGTTTTCATCGTCTGCCATAAGGACAGCCACAGCAGTCTGACTACAAAGATCCACACCTACTTCGACGCTCTCCAGAGTCTGATCCACACCAACACCTCACTAGATGGAGAGGTTGATTTCAGCACTGTGGACAACGT
>JAFZUN010000205.1 GCA_017618315.1 Spirochaetales bacterium | reverse complement strand
GCGGACAGGATTGCGACCAGGAGAAGCAGGATTAGGGCGAGAAGGCGTTTTTCCCTCATGACTGAAGGGTACTTGAAGCATTAACTAAATGCAAGAATAAGATTGACGCACTTAGTGCGTTGGGATAATCTTCTTGATGTAATTCATTTCTAGGAGAGTATATTATGGCAGATTCAAAGAAAGTCTCTTTTGATTTCGCTGTGATCACAAAGGTCCTTGTCGGACTTCTGCTGGTCTTCATGGGTATCGCGGGTTTCATCGACACAAGAGGAACATCCTTCACAAGACCTCTGTACAACTTCCTTGATGAGGATGCGTTCATCTACATCGTGGCCGCTGTCACTGCTCTTGCAGGTCTCGGAATCATCATCGCCCAGTTCCTGCCCGGTCTTCCTACATACATCGGGACAATCAGCGGGATTGTTGCGGTTGTTTTGTGGATTCTGATCATCATCTTCAGGGATATCACAAAGCTCGATGATAAGGATTTCGTGGACTTCATCCAGGATCTGGCAATTGACCTCATAATCCTGATTGCCATTGCTCAGTCAACAGTGCTCAGCAAGAAGAAGTGATTGCCTGATTGAGGCACAATCAAATGTAAAAACAGGGGCTCGCATTTTGCGGGCCTTTGTTTCACAATAAGGCTATGGACAAACAAACACTATTTGAGAGACTGAAGGGGCACCTGATTGTATCGTGTCAGGCGCTGGACTATGAGCCGCTTCACAGCCCGTTCATCATGGGACGCATGGCGCTTGCCGCCCTTGAGGGAGGCGCTGCTGGAATCAGGGCCAACACGCCCGAGGACGTGACGGAGATAAAGAGGGTGGTGGACCTTCCTGTAATTGGGCTATACAAGAAGGATTATCCGGACTCCGAGGTCTACATCACGCCTACCATGAAGGAGATCGATGCCATGGTGGCCTGTGGCTCTGACATCATAGCCATGGATGCCACAGCAAGGATTCATCCAAATGGGCTGACCCTGGACGAGATTTTCAAACAGGCCAGGAAGGCATACCCGGACCAGGTCTTCATGGCAGACTGCTCCACTTTCGAGGACTGCATGCATGCGCGGGAGATAGGCTTTGACATTGCGGGAACCACGATGAGAAGCTACACCCCATACACAAAGGGTGTGAGAATTCCGGATTTCGAGCTTTTCAGGCAGCTGAAGAGTAATCTTGACATCCCGTTCATCGCTGAGGGAGGAATCTGGGATCCGGAGGAGGCTAGATTGGCCATAGAGTGCGGTGCCTTTGCCGTTGTGGTGGGATCTGCCATAACAAGGCCGCAGCTCATCACGCGCCGCTATGCCGCAGCAGTGGAGGGAAAGTAACCTTTCTGTTTAAGCTTTGTTTAGTGATGTGAAAGCGCACCTGAAATGGCACGCTCATTAAAGGAGTCGTTTTATGAAGAAAGTATTGATAATTGTTCTTATTGCGGTGGTCGCAGGATCATCGGTTTTTGCCATGGACCTGTCACTTGGTGTCATGCAGAACTTTCTGGACACCAGCTTCATCGCCGATGCTGAGTTCAATCATTTCGGAGTCGAGGGATCTGTGGGTTTCCCGCTTGTGTGGGGTACTTCAGCCCTGATCGGGGCAATCTCGGACGGTAAGGACATTGATTTCAGTGACGGAGTTGCCATGGTCCTGATGCCTGGTGTGATGGTCAACGGTTACTGGAAGGCAATCGACACCAAGCATTTTGATCTCAGGCTTGGCCTGCAGACTGATGTAATTGGTCTTTTCACCGATGATGTCACTTCAGTGCTGGGTCTCTGGGGTGCCTCTATTGGTCTTAACTTCAAGTTCGGCGAGAGGTTCTCTGCAAACATCACGGGAACTGTCCCTGCAGCTCTTCCGCTTTCAGCCATAGGCGATGATGCATCAAGGTTCGGTGGTTTTGCTTATGTGAACGGCACAGACGACATCGGAGATATCTTCCTGGTGATTTTCGGTCAGCTGCTTCCGGGCGCATTGTCCGAGATGTGCAGGGTCTCCCTCAAGTGGAAGATCTGAGGATCTGATCATTATTGAATTCAAGACAGCGGGACTTCAAATCCCGCTGTTTTCTTTTTCTTTCCTTGACTTGATGAAGGGATTGCCTCTCATTCCCACCTCCATGATGGCAACGAATGCGGCTGTGAAGATCAGGATGAAGAGCATCAGGTCACTCCAGTAATCCAGGATGTTCTCCCTGGTGTGCGCGTACTCGGGAACCATGAAGGCCTCTGATGTCTTCTCAAGCACAAAGTCCCTGACACGTTCTTCTCCGACAAGGTCAATGAGAGCCCCGATGTTGTAAGTCAAATCAAGCTCCATGTCCCTGTACTTCTTGATCTCATCCATGGAGAGCAGAGTGTCTATGAGCTTTCCGACGTTGACGCGCAGATCTATTTCCTGGTCATTG
>JAFZUN010000204.1 GCA_017618315.1 Spirochaetales bacterium | reverse complement strand
TCTTCTTTGCAAGCTCAAGGATTGAGTCTGCCAATACATCTCTAGGCACGTTGTTGACGACATACTCGTGCCTTGGCTCGGATATCAGATCTCCGGAATAATAATCCTCCACTCTTTCATTCTCGTTGAACAAAGTCACTTTGAATGCCCCGCCAACAGCCTGGAATCTAGGAGCACAAGAAACACCCTTGTATGAATCTATGATTTTCCTGACTCCTGTGCCATAGCCCTCAACAAGACCCAGACGAAGGAATACAGTTGCGAGATTAGGGTTTCTCCAGTCAGACATACCCAGATACACTGCTTCCATGGTGAGTCCGCTGACAAGCCCTCCAAGAGTAAGGAACTCCATGTGATCGTTGTATATGTTTACTATCGTGCTTCCTGATGGCAGGTAGTCCCTGTGTATTATGCAGTTGAGCAGTACCTCTCTGACAGCCACCTCAGGATAATCCCTCTGATCAGTCCTCAGAAGACCGGAAAATGAAGCTTTGGTCTCATTTCTACCATCGATATACTCATATACATCATTGAGTTGCTTAAGGACAGATCCCGTGAATTCTCTTCTTGCCCTGAAGACAGATCCGTCATTTCCCTGAAAGACAGCAACCTTGATTGTGTGTGTGCATTGGTCTGAAAGAAGCAGGGCCAGATTATTATACAGATTGTCCTCTCCGATCATCCTGAGTGTTCTCATCTGCGATGGGCCGAATTTCATTGATCTGGCTTTCAGCTCCTCCTTCAGAGAATTGAAGGTCAGATTCTGGATCTGACTGCGGCTCTCCTCATAGGATTTGCCTGAAGTCTCCATTATCATGTCCCGTATCCCTACTTCATTCAGCGGGAAACATGCTGATCCGCGTCTTACATATACACCGCTCGGCCTCAGCCCTTCCTTCTTAAGATAATAAGGGCGTTCAGTCCCCACTGAGACAGTGACTTTTACCACAACCTTCCCTTCCATCTTTACAGGTCTTATTTGAATAAAAGGCATCAGATCCGGAAGAATGCTGTCATGGACAAGATTTGTCAGCCTGATCATCACATCGTCAGGCTTTTCAATCCCAATAACCGATCCGTCATCGGCAATACCAACATAAAGATCTCCGCCTTCAGTGTTTGCAAATGAGACAAGTACCTTTGAAGTGCTTGAAGGAAGTGCCCCGCTCTCTCTGTCTATTTCTTTGAATTCAATATTCACACCCTCGATCATGACATACCTCCTTCTTACTCTTCTTTCGTTCTCATTCTAACGCGAAAGAAAGAGAAAGTAAACAGGATTATGAGGGACAGATCTTTTTATTGTCTCAATTATCAGACAGTCCTGATGTCCAGGCTCTTTGAGACAGGCTCCAGGATCGCTCGAACCTGATCCTCGGTGGCGTTCTCAAGCTTGAATGTCAGAACCCTCAAGGACGGCTCAGGACCCTCAAGGGTTCCAAGGGAGATGATGTTTATCCCTGCTGCGGTGAACTGGTCTGAGAGACCTGCAACTACACCCACCTTATCCTCCACCAGAGCCTCCACACGTATGCCCTTATTCTTTGCACCGAGCATTTCCAGAAGAATCTTGAACAGATCGCTCTTTGAGACAATGCCTGCAAGGTAACCGGAGTCCATGACAGGAAGGCATGAGAGGTCATTCTCAACCATCAGCCTCACGGCCTCCTCAATTGTCGTATCACGTGTGATTGTCACGGGATTGCGGCTCATTATGTTCTTGACCTTGAGCTTGGACAGAAGATAGTTGATCTCATATGTGCTTAAAGTGGATGCAGGAGACGGAGCCGCAAGAAGGATGTCCTTCTCTGAGATCACGCCGACAAGATGCTTGTCATCATCAAGAACCGGAAGTCTGTGGACCTTCTCCGCCTTCATCTTTGCAGAAGCATCTGAGATGCTCATATCGGGAGTGGCAGTTGCCGGATTCTTCTTCATTCTATCTGCTATAATCATTGTTCTTCCTCCAAACTCAATTCAAATTATCTGTCATTACATCCATATTTGTAAATAATATGCTTAGGCGCCCAAATAGGCTTTTTTGATATCGGGATCCGAAATCAGGTCACGTCCAGGACCCGTTTTCACTATCTTTCCTGTCTCAAGTACATATGCCCTGTCAGCGATTGAAAGCGCGGCCTGTGCGTTCTGCTCAACCAGCAGGATCGTGGCACCGGCCTTATGCAGGTCTGCTATAATCTCAAAGATAAGGTCCACCAGAAGCGGGGCAAGACCCATAGACGGCTCATCAAGCATCATGAGCTTGGGCTTTGCCATCAGAGATCTTCCCATGGCAAGCATCTGCTGCTCACCTCCTGAGAGGGTTCCGCCGATCTGGGTCCTTCTCTCCTTCAGGCGCGGGAAAAGCTCATAGACCTCCTCTAGGCTCGACTTAATCTCCGCCTTTGGTCTTGTGTATGCGCCCATCTCCAGGTTCTCCTCAACTGTGAGGCCCAGAAAGATACGCCTTCCCTCCGGAACCATCACAAGACCGCTCTGGACAATCTTGTTCGGGGACATCTTGGAGATTGACGACCCCATGAAGCTGATATCTCCAGTCTTTGACCTGAGAAGTCCGGATATGGTGTTCAACGTAGTGGATTTACCTGCGCCATTGGCACCGATAAGTGTGACAATCTCACCCTCCTCGACCTTGAAGGAGATGCCTTTGATAGCATGAATGGCACCATAGTAGACATTGATGTTATTTACGTTGAGTATGTTGCCCATGTCAGTCCCTCTTCTTTCCCAGATAGGCCTCGATGACCACAGGATTCTTCTGAATCTCCTCAGGTGTTCCCTGAGCTATGACCTCACCGAAGTTCAGGACGGTGATCTTCTCGCAGATTCCCATGACCAAGCTCATGTCATGCTCAATCAGAAGGATCGAGATATGGAACTGGTCCCTGATCTTGCCTATTGTCTCCATCAGGTTCTCTGTCTCCGCAGGGTTCATTCCTGCTGCAGGCTCATCCAGAAGCAGGAGCTTCGGATTGGTGGCAAGGGCCCTGATTATCTCAAGACGCCTCTGCGAGCCATAAGGGAGGTTTCCGGCCTTTTCCTCGGCATATCGTTCCATATTGAAAACATGAAGCAGGTCAAGGGCACGCTTTTTTGCGGCCTTCTCCTCTCTCCAATACCTGGGGAGCCTGAGGAATGCCTCTGCCATGGAGTACTTCATCCTTGTGTTGAAGCTGTTGGTGACATTGTCAATCACACTCATGTCCTTGAACAGCCTTATGTTCTGGAATGTCCTTGCAATACCCTCATGGTTACGCGCCACGGTGCTCATCCCCGCAAGATCCTTCTCGCAGAGAGTTATTACACCGCTTGTGGGGACATAGACACCTGTAAGCAGGTTGAACACGGTGGTCTTTCCTGCTCCGTTCGGGCCAATCAGACCAACTATCTCATTCTCATTGACCTCGATGTTGAAGTCACTGACAGCGGCAAGTCCGCCGAATACCACCCGGAGGTGCTCGCATTTAAGTACGTTACTCATGCCTTAGCCTCCTCAGTTTTTTTCTCGGTCTTCACCTTGCCTTTTCGAATCCTGTTGACGATGTTCTCTATGGTGTTGCCCATTGAGAAGTCATAGGTTCCCATCAGCCCCTTAGGCCTGAAGAGCATCATCAGGACCAGAGCCAGTGAGTATGCCACCATTCTGTAATCGCTGAAGGACCTGAGCATCTCAGGCAGAGCAGTAAGCACAATGGCCGATATTACGGAGCCGAGCATAGATCCCATACCGCCAAGAACCACCATGACAAGAATCTCGATGGACTTCATGAACTTGAATGTGGACGGGTAAAGGCTTCCGATATAACCTGCATAAAGGCAACCGGCAATTCCTGCGAGCATGGCGGAGAAGACAAACGCTGCGGTCTTGTAGAACGTGGTGTTGATTCCCACCGATTCGGCTGCGATCTCATTGTCACGGATTGAGAGCACTGCCCTTCTGTGGCGGCTCTTCATGAACACGTGGATCAGGAAAAGGCAGATCACAGTGAAGATGAAGATTACGTTCAGGCTTGTGAACTTGGGGATTCTGGCAAGGCCTGATGCTCCGTATGTGAACTTGAAACCCAGGACGGAGTCGATGTTAGTCAGGACAACCCTGATTATCTCTCCGAATCCCAGTGTGATGATTGCAAGGTAGTCGCCCTTGAGCCTCAGGGCGGGAATTCCAATCAGAAGACCGAAAAGACCTGCCACCAAGGCTGAAATAATCACAGCAATGATTATGTACGGTATGACTGCGGCATTGTTTCCGGCACGCAGAAGCTGCGCCGCAGGTGTGCTCTTCATGAAGATTGCTCCGGCATATGCGCCTACGGCCATGAAGCCGGCATGACCCAGCGGGAGCTGTCCCAGATATCCGCACACAACGTTGAGGCTTGTGGCAAGGATGATGTTGATTCCGATTGTGATCAGGATTCCGCGGTAATACTCCCCTTTCAGTCCGGCACCGGAGATGACAAGTGTTATCACAGTCCAGAGAATAGCAATCAGGACAGTATTGATTAAGTATCTGACCGGAGTCTTAAGCTTGAACTTTCTCATCTCGCACCTCCATCAGACCTTTTCCTGGATCTTCTTACCCAAGAATCCCGTGGGCTTGAAGAGCAGGACAATAATCAGGACAAGGAACACTGCCGCGTCCTTCCACATTGAGAAACCGATTGCCGCAACCAACGCCTCCAGCACACCGATTGTGAAACCTCCGATCATGGCACCAGGAATTGAGCCGATTCCTCCAAGAACCGCAGCGACAAATGCCTTGATTCCCAGCATGGATCCCATCGTCGGGCTTGCCTGGGTGTATGCGCAGAGGTACAGAACAGATCCCACACCAGCCAGTGCGCTTCCGATTGCGAATGTCATGCTGATTGTGCGGTTGAGGCTGATTCCCATCAGCTGGGCGGCACCCATGTCCTCGGATACTGCCCTCATGGCCTTTCCGGCCTTGGTCTTGTTGACCACGAATGAGAGCAGAATCATTATTGCCACGGAGACAACAATGGTCACAATTGCCACATAACTGACATTAATCTGCCCCAGCATGATGGATCCGGTAATCATCGGGTCCATGCTCTTCTGGTCCGCACCGAACACAAGCTGGGCGCCGTTCTCAAGAAGGAACGACACACCGATTGCCGTGATCAGAAGCGAGAGCCTCGGGGCGCTTCTCAGCGGAGTATAAGCCACCTTCTCGACAAAAACGCCTAGCAGAGTGCTGACCAGAACCGCAAGGGCAATGGCCACAACCGGAGGAAGAGCAAAACTGGCAATCGCGTAGTACACCATGTAGGCGCCCACCATGATGATGTCACCGTGAGCGAAATTCAGCAGCTTGATGATACCGTAGACCATGCTGTATCCCAATGCCACAAGGGCATAGACACTTCCGGTCTGGAGTCCGTTTATCAACTGTGCTATCAGCAAAGAAAACGTCATGCGCTGGTTTCTCCTGATATAATATGTAAATAATATGCTTGTTTATATAAAAAGGCGCAAGTCACCCTGCGCCTTTTTTCTGATTTTTTATGGGCAAAGGCCCTGAAAATCAATCAGAAGAACTCATCGAACAGCTCAGCACCGCCTGAGATCTTGATGATTGCGACGCTCTTGATCGGGTCGTTTGTCTCGTTGAAGGTGTAGCTTCCGGTGATTCCCTCAAAGGCGTTCATGCCCTTGATTGCATCAATGACAGCCTGCTTGTACTCTGCGGTACCGGCCTTGAGACCCTTGGACTCAGCAGCCTTAAGACCCTCAGCCATGATCAGTGAGGCATCCCATGCCAGCGGAGCGAACATGTTAGGAACCTCCTCACCGTACTTTGCCTGATAATCTGCCTCGTACTTGGCTACGGAAGGTGTTCCGGGAGCATAACCTGACATATAGATTGTTCCCTCAAGGTCAGCTGCACTTGCATAGTTCTTGACAGATCCGAAACCGTCTCCGCCGATTATCTTTGCCTTGCATCCTGCAGCTCTGAGAGCTGTGATCGCACGTCCTGCCTCACCGTAGTAGATCGGCATGAGCACGACATCCGGGTTAACTGCCGCGATGTTGGTCATCTGGGCCTTGTAGTCGACGTCACCAGTTGCGAATGCCTCCTTGGCAACAATCTTGAGTCCTGTTGCATCCAGCTGGCTCTCAATACCCTGAACAATTGCCTCTGAATAGTCTGAACCGTTCTCATAGAAGATTGCGATTGTCTTTGCACCGTACTTCTGAGCTGCATACTGGGCCATCTTCTCACCCTGGAACGGATCGAGGAAGCATGAGCGGAAGACGTTTGTCTTGACTTCTGACTTCGGATCATCC
>JAFZUN010000203.1 GCA_017618315.1 Spirochaetales bacterium | reverse complement strand
ATTTGGTAAGAGAGGGAACTATGTCACGTATAGGTAGATTACCAATTGATATGCCTAAGACGGTCAAGGCTTCCATCGCAAACGGAGTCATCACCGTTGAAGGACCAAAGGGCAAGCTGTCTCAGGCAATCAGTCCTGCAATCAATGTTGCGCTCGAGGACGGCAAGGTCGTTGTAACAAGAGATAACGATGAGAAGCAGACAAAGGCTTATCACGGTCTCATGAGACAGCTGATCCGCAACATGATCATCGGTGTCTCAGAGGGATACCAGAAGACCATGGTTATCATCGGAGTCGGATACAAGGCTGAGCTCAAGCAGAACATCCTGGTCCTGACACTCGGATATGCTAACGACATCGAGTATGTTGTTCCCGAGGGAGTCAAGATCGCATGTGAGACACCGACCAAGTTCAGTATCTCCGGCATTGACAAGCAGCTTGTCGGACAGACCGCTGCGGAGATTCGCAGCCTCAGGAAGCCTGAGCCATATAAGGGCAAGGGTATCCGTTACGAGAATGAATACGTTCGCTCCAAGAGCGGAAAGTCAGGTAAGAAATAAGGCGGGTTGAAGATATGAATAGAATTATTGACAAGAACAGAAAGCATGCAAGAAGAAAGCTTCATATCAGAAAATCCATTTCCGGAACAGCCCTGAGACCAAGAATGACTGTTTTCAGAAGCAACCTGCACATGTATGCACAGGTTATTGATGACACAACAGGCATGACACTGGTCAGCGCAGGTACAGTTGAGAAGGAACTTGCAGGTCTCAAGAACAACGTCGAAGATGCAGCAAAGTTCGGAGAGATTCTCGGAAAGAGATGCATTGAGAAAGGTGTCCAGACCGTGGTTTTCGACAGAAACGGTTACCTCTATCACGGAGTCGTCAAGGCTATCGCTGATGGCGCCAGAAAAGCCGGTGTAAAGTTCTAAGGTGGGTAGTATGGAAAGAAATAGAGATAGAAGAGAAAGAGAGAACCAGCCGAAGGAGTTCATTGAGAAGCTCATCAAGCTGAGTGCTGTTTCCAAGACTGTCAAGGGCGGAAGGCGCAGATCATTCTCAGCACTTGTTGTTGTCGGTGATCAGAAGGGCAGAGTCGGATACGGAATGGGTAAGGCCAATGACGTTTCCTACGCAATCCGCAAGGCAACAGAGACCGCAAAGAAGAACCTGGTTACAGTTAACCTCAAGGATTCAACAATCCCGCATGAGGTCACAGGAAACTTCAAGAGCGCATGTGTCCTGCTCAAGCCGGCTTCAGCCGGTACTGGAGTTATTGCCGGTGGTGCTGTTCGTGCCGTCTGTGATGCAGTGGGAATCAAGGACATCCTCAGCAAGTCTCTTGGATCCAAGAACACAATCAATACCGTCAAGGCAACATTTGATGGACTTGAGCACCTGTTCTCAGCCAAGAAGCTCTCAGAAGAAAGAGGCAAGAGCCTCAAGGAAATGTGGGGTTGAGTCATGGCAAAGAAGATTCGTATTGAACTGGTCAAAGGTCTTGCAGGTTGCCTTCCAAAGCAGAGAGCCACAGTCAAGGCTCTTGGCCTTGGAAAGATCAACAGCTACGTCGAGAAGGAAGCCACTCCTGACACAATGGGAATGGTCCGCGTCGTAGAGCACCTGGTGAAGGTTGAGGAGATTTAATATGGGACAGATTCATGCACCGGCCGGTGCCAATAAAAACAAGACAATT
>JAFZUN010000202.1 GCA_017618315.1 Spirochaetales bacterium | reverse complement strand
CCTGTGGCCCTGAGCTCATAACCGAACTTCGTCTTCTCAAGGATGATCATGATTGCAATGGCAATCAGGATTGACAATGGAATGGCTATGGTCACGTACTTGTCATTAAAAAGCTTGTCCAGCCCGAGAGACGGAATAATACCGCCCTTGTTTACGCTGGCGATTGTGAGCGTGTCCTTACCGGTGGGGTTCTTGACCGGAGTCAGCATTGCGTTGGTGAAATACAGGCAGATCCAGTTAAGCATGATACCCGAGATGACCTCGTTGACATTCAGATAAGCCTTCAGCACACCTACAATTGATGCAAGTGCAGCACCTGCGACCATTGCGAAGAGCAGACATGGTAGCCAGCCCCAGTTCCAGTTCAGTGCGGCATAAATGGACGCACAGATACCGGCGCAGTACTGACCGGGTGTTCCGATGTTGAACAGACCGACCTTATACGAGAAAAGCACTGCCAGTGCGCACATCAGAAGTGGCACCGTCTTAGCCAGCGTCTCGCCGAAGTACTTGAGTCTTGAGTTGGGGTTCTTGAACCAGAAGAAGTTCTTGATGACATTCATGATTGAGCTGAACGCACCGGACGGATTGATTATCAGAAGCACTATGAATGCGATGAGCAGTCCGAGTATGATGCAGATCAGCGATGAGATGAAGGACTGTACGCCCGGTCTCTTGAACAGATTGACCTTTTCCTTGCTCATGCCTTTACCTCCATTCTCTTTGCGCCGGCCATGTACAGGCCAAGCTCTTCCTGAGTTGTCTTCTTGGGATCGAACTCTCCGACAATCTCACCCTCGTACATCACGAGAATCCTGTCGGGTACATCCATGACCTCATCAAGCTCAAGTGAGATCAGGAGAACAGCCTTGCCGGAGTCGCGGCGGTCAATCAGCTGCTTGTGCACGAACTCGATTGCTCCGACATCAAGGCCTCTGGTTGGCTGGACAGCAACCAGAAGGTCCGGATCCTTGTCGATCTCTCTGGCGATGATGGCTTTCTGCTGGTTTCCACCGGACATCGCCCTTGCCATGGTCACCGCACCCTGCCCGCTTCTGACATCGAACTCGTCAATCAGGCGCTCTGCGGTCTTGCGGATGTTGTCCTTCTTCAGGAATCCGAGCTTTGATGTGTACTCGGGCTCGAAATAAGTCTGAAGCACCAGATTGTACTCAAGGCTGTAATCCAGAATCAGGCCATGCTTGTGCCTGTCCTCAGGGATATGGCTCATGCCGGATGTGTTGCGCCTTCTGATCGGAGCCTTGGTGATGTCCTGCCCTTTCAGCTTTATGGAGCCGCTGACAAGAGGCTCAAGACCGGTGAGACCATGCACGAACTCGGTCTGGCCGTTTCCGTCGATACCGGCGATACACACGATCTCGCCTGCGCGGACCTTCAAGGACACATCCTTCACGGCGTTGTTCTTGTGTGTCTTGGATGCGACAGTCATATGATCTATCTCAAGAACCACATCACCGAGATTCTCGGGCTGCTTCTCCACGTGGAAGTTGACGTTTCTTCCGACCATCAGAGATGAGAGCTCCTGTGCTGTGGTGTCCTTTGTCTCAACAGTGCCGATGTACTTGCCCTTTCGGAGGATGGTGCAGCGGTCTGCAACCGCCATGATCTCCGCGAGCTTGTGTGAGATGAACAGGATTGACTTGCCCTCAGCCTTGAGGTTGCGCATTATCTGCATCAGCTCCTCAATCTCCTGAGGTGTCAGGACTGCGGTAGGCTCGTCGAAGATGAGGATCTCGTTATCCCTGAAGAGCATCTTCAGGATCTCCGTCCTCTGCTGCATTCCTACGGTGATGTCCTCAATCTTGGCATCAGGATCGACCATAAGACCATATTTCTCAGAAAGCTCGATGATCTTCTTGCGGGCCTCATCCTTCTTCAGGACGCCCATCTTGTTTGGCTCTACACCCAGAATGATGTTATCAAGGACAGAAAAGCATTCAACCAGCTTGAAATGCTGGTGAACCATACCGATTCCAAGCTCATTGGCCACATTCGGGTCATTGATGTGAACGACCTTGCCGTCCTTCCTGATCTCTCCCTCCTCTGCCTGATACAGGCCGAAAAGAACACTCATCAGAGTGGATTTTCTAGCACCGTTCTCACCGAGCAGCGCATGGATCTCACCTCTCTTGAGCTGGAGCGTGATATTGTCATTAGCAATGATGCCCGGGAAACGTTTTGTTATGTTGAGCATCTCAATGGCATATGGAGTATCCACAGTCCGGTCCCTCCCTATTACATAGTTGAAATCATTATATTATGAAACCCTATCCTTATAAAAGAAAAAAAAGCAGGAAAGGACGAACCTTTCCTGCCTTTCAAGCTTCAAAACCTGAGTCAGATCAATTACTTGATTGTTCCCAGATCGATGACTGTGATGTTCTTGCCCATGTTTGCAGGTGAGACCTCAATTGAGTTGTCAACCTTGATCTTTCCGGCGAGAAGATCTGCAACAATAGCCTTGTAGTCATCAAGTGTGAACTTGTCGCTGAACTGTGTTCCGGCACCTGTCGGGATTCCAACATAGTTGAGCTCAGGATCCTTGGAGACAAGTCCGAGGTTTGCGCTCTTTCCGGCGAGTGAAGCCCAGTTGTTGTCCTCAGCAATTGTCTTGAGGGCTGCCTGTGTTGAGGCATAGAGACCCTTCATTGCTGATGTGACTGTGATGCCCTTGCCATATGCACCGTCAATGATCGGAGCCTGGTCAACATCAACACCGATGACCTTTCCGCCAACCTTGGCTGCTGCCTCAGCTGCTGATGTGTAGATACCACCACCGCAAGCAAAGACACACTCTGTTCCGGCCTTGTACCATGTGTCCATGGCTGCCGTGATATCAGCATCGCCGAAGAACTGGTTGCCGTATGTGTACTTGACCTCAACCTTTGCGCCTGTCTCCTTGGCTGCTGCATCAGCGCCCTGGACAAAACCGTAACCATAGCGGACAACAGCAGGAACTGCCATACCACCGAGGTAACCGAGCTTTGTGTAACCGAGCTTGACTGCTGCATAACCTGCGAAGTAACCTGCCAGCTCCTCCTGGTAGACTGCTGCGTAGACGTTTGCCGGAACTGATCCGCCGAGATCACCCTCTGAGACATCAAGAGCGATGAACTTTGTGTCCTTATACTGCGGAGCGACTTCCTGGATTGCCTCACCGAATGCGAAACCAGGCATGACAATGACGTTGTAACCTGACTCGATTGCCTGTGTGATGCTCTTGACACGCTCAGCTGTGCTGTCGCCTGTCGGCTTGAAATACTGGAACTTCAGACCCTGGGCTGTTGCATAATCCTTGCAAGCCTCATAGGTTGTCTGGTTGAATGACTGGTCTGTGATGTCACCGTAGTCTGTGACCATTGCGATTGCAACTGCATCTGTCTTTGCTGCAGCCTCTGATCCGCCCTGTGCGAATGCTGTGAAAGCAACTGCAAGGACCATGAGAACCAAGAAAAGTTTCTTCATCTTATTCCTCCTGAAAAAGTGTGTCCGAAACGGACATATAAAATATAATTGATTGGTTGCAAGGAATCAACCTTTAACAACAATTGTTTTCCGAAAAACTGCAGCAGTAACCCAGGAAGGACCGGCCCCTTCCCTCGGATGATCCAAGGCAGATAACAGTCCCGTAGCATTGCTCAATGAGCTCGTGCTCAGTGCCCGTGAACAGTATTATCTTTGAGCCAAGGACATTACGTGAGAGGAACTTCACAACGCGTACGGAATTGGGGCCGCAGACAATCACCCGCGGACAGTTATGATCAGTGAAAAGCCTTGAATACAT
>JAFZUN010000024.1 GCA_017618315.1 Spirochaetales bacterium | reverse complement strand
CTGCTTTTAGTACGAGAGGACCAAAGTGGACGAACCTCTGGTGTATCTGTCATCGTGCCAACGGTGATTGCAGAGTAGCCACGTTCGGAAGGGATAAACGCTGAAAGCATCTAAGTGTGAAACCCTCCTCAAGATGAGACATCCCTGACTATAAGTCAATAAGGAACCATGCAGACTACATGGTCGATAGGCCGCGGATGCAAGTGCAGCAATGTATTCAGTCCAGCGGTACTAATCATCCGAACGGCTTGACCATATTATCTATCTTATCCCGGACGTAAATCCGGAATGCTTACATGAGAGGTCCGAGGGGACATAAAACCTCGGGTTTCCACATGTAAGCCGACCTGGTGGCCATAGCAGAGTGGAAATACCCGTTCCCATCCCGAACACGGAAGTCAAGCGCTCTCACGCCGATGGTACTGCAGCAATGCGGGAGAGTAGGTAGCCGCCAGGTCTTTTTTTTGCCCTTACGCATGCATGCGGCGGACTCCGTCGTTGCCGCGCTCGGGCCGTACACTGAGTACTGTCCCTCGCTTGCGCCTCGGATTCCATCTGCCTGAATGCGTAATGACCTGCAGGGCTCAGCGCAACCTGACGGCGGACTTGCTTGAAACGCGCAGCCGGGCTTTTTCAGAAAAAGCAACAGTTTCCAAGGGTGATTTTCTGAAATTTCAGAAAACAGTGCCCCGGAGAGTCCTTTTTTTCTGAAAGGCCCATGTTTTCGGACATGAACTGAAGACCCTGAAGCGGTTGAGAAAAAGAACGCAAAGTGGCAGTATAATATACATGAGCGATATTCATTTCGGCACAGGTGGCTGGAGAGCCATAATCGGTGATGATTTCACCAGGGCAAACATCAACAGGGTTGCGCAGGCAATCGCAGAGATCCTCATAGAGGACGGGAAGACAGACAAGCCTGTCATGATAGGCTATGACAGGAGATTCCTCTCAGAATCAGCAGTGAGATGGCTGAGCGAGGTATTCGCTGCAAATGGTCTCAATGTCGTGACAATGAAGAGATCAGCGCCGTCACCGTTGATCATGCATACTGTTCAGAAGAAAGAGCTGTACTGCGGTCTTGAGGTAACTGCAAGCCATAATCCTCCTGAGTATGACGGTATAAAGGTCATTATAGAAGAGGGTCGTGACGCACCGGTGGAGGTCACTGAACGTATTGAGAAGAAGATTGATTCCCTTAAGACAATTAAGAAGATGGATTTTGAGGATGCCGTAGAAGAAGGCATTGTCAGATTCCTCAAGAACCCGTTCAACGACTTCATTGATGATATCCTTGATGTTTTGGATAAGGCTGCGATCAAGGACAAGGGCCTGCGCGTCCTGTTCGATCCCATGCATGGGTCTGGCACATACCCTCTTGAGGTAATTCTTAACACATGCAGGTGTACCCTTGATGTTATCAATGAGAACAAGGATGCCTATTTTGACGGAGGTTATCCTGCCCCGAGCGAGAACACGCTTAAGGATCTTGCCGACAAGGTTATCCGTGGAAAATATGACTTTGGAATAGCCTTTGACGGCGACGGAGACAGACTTGGGATAATAGACAGGAATGGCCGCTATGTCAGCATGAACGAAATCATTGTCATGCTCTACTGGTACCTTCACGAGAAGAAAGGCTGGAAGGGCCCTGTAGTCAGGAATATCTCCACGACGTATATCCTTGACAGGATGGCGGCAAGTTTCGGAGAGCAGTGCATTGAAGTCCCAGTTGGATTCAAATGGGTCTCATCTGCCATTGATGAGTATAATGCAGTCTTGGGCGGAGAATCATCCGGAGGTCTGACGGTAAGAGGCCATATCAACGGAAAGGATGCAATCTACACCGTCTCATTGTTTGTGGAGATGCTGGCTGTCACCGACATGACGGTCCAGGAAATCTCCGAGATGATTGCAGACAAATGGGGCAGATCAGTGTTCCTGGATGAGGCTCTGACCTTCAAGCCCGAGGACAAGGCAAGGATAAACAAGGCGCTTATAGAGGAGAAAAAACTTCCTGAGCTTGAGAAAGAAATCAGAAACATCAGTTATCTGGACGGTTGCAAGGTGAATTTCACTGATGACAGCTATGTCATATGCAGGTTCTCCGGAACCGAGCCCCTTCTCAGGATAATGGCCGAGGCAGAGACAGAAGATGAGGCAAGGTCTTATCTGAATATATTCAGGACCTTTGTCAAAGGATTGATGTGATATGGAAAACTATTACAAGACGTTGCCTGAAGGCTACAGAGAAGTCAAGGTAGTAGATGCAAAGGAAAAGAAGACTTCCGTTCTTTTCATCGTGTTCTCATTTGTTCTCACCGCTATTCCGCTTATGCCGGTACTTCTGACTGCAGGAGGAGGACTGAGGACACTTGTGGAGCAGAACGGACGCGCACAATCAATGATTGCAGTCGTAGTGTTCCTTGCCAGTCTCGTGCTTTATCTTGTCCTTCATGAGCTGGTTCACGGTGCTGTATACAAGGCCCTGACTCACCAGAAGCTTACATTCGGCTTCACGCTGACAGTTGCGTTCTGCGGAGTACCGGATGTGTATACATCAAGGAAAACCGCGCTGCTGTCTCTTCTCGCACCGTTTGTGACATTCTCATTCTTACTCATCCCTTTGACACTATGGTTCTACAGCTTCAACAGGCTTTATTACCTGTTGTCTGGCATCCTGTTCTCGGTCCATTTCGGAGGTTGCGTAGGGGATCTGTACATGACATATCTGCTGCTGTTCAAATACAAGGACCCGAGAACACTGATGAATGATACCGGACCTAAGCAGACGATATATCTGCCGGAAAACTGATTCAGAAAAGCTTTTCGCACAGAGTCATGGCATTGAGAATCACATCATCCATATCGTAGTATCGGTAATCTGCCAGCCTGCCTCCGAAGATGACATGATCTTCTGAGGCTGCAAGAGCCTTGTATTTTGCTGATAGTTCAGTGTTTGCGGCATCGTTCACCGGATAGAATGGCTCTGCTCCCTCTGTCCACTCGCAGGAATACTCTTTGGAGATGACTGTGAAGTCCGAATGATAAGCAGGGCTTTCCGGCTCAAAGTGCTTGTGCTCAATTATTCGGGTATAAGGAATTTCGCGTTCTGTGTAGTTGATCACGGCATTTCCCTGCCAGTTCCGGACATTTAGGTTCTGGTTCTCAAAACGTACCGTACGGTATGAGAGTTTGCCGAATCTGTAGCCGTAGAACTCATCCAAAGCTCCTGTGTAAACAAGATTCCTGCCCAGACTCTCATACTGCCGTCTGTCAGTGAAGAAATCCGTGCAAAGACGTGTATCAACACCGTCAAGCAGGGCATCAGTTATTCTGTTGTAGCCGCCTATGGGGATTCCCTGATAGGAGTCGTTGAAGTAGTTGTTGTCGAATGTGAATCTGAGGGGGAGTCTTTTTATTATGAAGGCAGGAAGATCCGTGCATTTTCTGCCCCATTGTTTTTCCGTGTAGCCTTTTATCAACGTCTCATAAATATCCGTTCCCACAAGACAAAGGGCCTGTTCCTCCAGGTTCCGTGGCTCTCTTCCGTCAAGGAGTGCCAATGCATCGGCTTTTTGCCTGTCAATCATGGCTTTGGCTTCCTCCGGTGTGGTGACACCCCATAGCTCATAGAATGTGTTCATGTTGAATGGCAGGTTGTAGAGCTTTCCCTTGTAGTTTGCCACAGGGCAGTTGGTGTAACGGTTGAAGGAGGCAAAGGAATTGACGAAATCCCAGACTTTCCTGCTGTCCGTGTGGAAGATATGCGCGCCGTACTGATGCACGTTGATTCCTTTGACGGATGCGCAGTAAATATTTCCGCCGGTATGTGGGCGTTTGTCAATCACAAGAACCTTGTTTCCTGCTTTTCTGGCATGGTATGCAAATACAGATCCGAAAAGACCTGAGCCTACAATGACATAGTCATACTTCATATTGCGTCTCCCAGTGCGTATCTGACAAACCTGTCAAAAGAGGCTTCTCCTGATGGCGTGTGCTTGAAAACGCCGCAATCCTCGAGCATTAGTGTGAAAACATTCACAACCTCGTTTCTCAGGACATCGTCTATGGTTTCAGGAGAGAAAATCCCGTACTTTGTCCGAAGCTCTGCGATCCATGCAGAATGCTTTTCCACTTCGGGATGATCAGTCTCCAACTCATTTCCAAGCAGAATCTCCCTGATTGCTGCAAGCTCTTTCTTGAGGCGTGAAGGCAGAATGGCGAGACCCGGGGCATCAATGATTCCTATTCCTTCCTTCTTGATGTGGAAACGGTCCTGATGAGTGTGGAAAAGACCTATCGGCCGTTGTTCTGTTCTTTTGTTGTTTCTCAGCATCAGGAACATGACGAAAGAGGATCCGCATCGGCATGCAAGGGGAGTGATGGTGTTGTGCGGGTCTTCTGCTGTTCCGGGGTCTATTTGGGCTTCAGGATCCGAGTATCCATCCCTCCAAGCACGGAGAACCTTAGAGGATGCTGCAAGGACCTTGGCACGGTCATTTCCGGTAATGCGGACTGTGGACAGCGGCCACATGATGGTCGAGACCTCAAGACCCGGTCTTGAGATGTAGGTCTTGAGTACCTTTGCATCCATTATGGGCAGGCGATGCACTCCGCCTTGAAAATGCTCATGGCTCAGAACGGAACCGCCCACATATGGAAGATCCGCGTTGGAGCCTAAAAAGTAGTGAGGGAACATCTCAACGAACTGCAGAAGCTTTTCAAACGCGCTTTCATTTATGATCATCGGTATGTGCCTGTGGTTCAGCACTATGCAGTGCTGATGGCAGTATCTATAAGGGGAGAACTGCAGGCTGAAGTCCTCATTGCAGAGTTTAAGCGGGATGATTCTGTGATTGGAACGTGCTGCAAAGTCCACTCTGCCGGCATAACCTTCATTCTCCATGCAAAGCGCGCATTTGGGATAGCCTGTGGCCTTTGCCTTGCCTGCTGCGGCAATGGCTTTGGGATCAAGCTCAGGTTTTGACAGGCTTATGAGGATCTGCATCCTGCCGTATCGGGTATCTCCTTCCCAGTAAAGGTCCTGAGCAAGACGGTATCGTCTTATGTAGTCCGTGTCCTGTGAGAAGTTGAAGTAGTCAAGTGTGGCCTTGACCGGGGATTCCGCATACTCTGACCAGAATCTGTCTATGACGGTCTTGGGTCTTGGTGTGAGGGTGTTCATGAGTTTTGCATCGAACACGTCCTTGAGGGGGAGAATGTCCTCTACAATGTTGTTGGCAACTGCGTAGGAGACAAGGCCTACAAGAATGCCTTTCAGTGTATCTCCGGGATTGTCAAGGCTCTGCCTGCGGATTTCAGGATCACGGATGAACCGGTTGTCATATGAATCCAGGTGAAGCTGGTCAAGAAGAAGGTTGGTGGCATAGACTGCTTCCTGCTCAGGAAGAAGTCCGCGGGCCAACGCATAGGTCACAAGATTGTCTATGAGACGATAAATGCAGGGTTCCATCGTGTAGAAGTATCTCACAAAGACAGCCAAGAAAAAAGTGGAAAGAGTTGAAGATGTGGTATAATAGAAACGGTTTTAGTAAAAAACCTTAAGGAGGGAAAACATGAAAAAACTGATCACAATTCTTCTTCTGGCAGTTCTGGCTTTCAGCGTGTTCGCACAGGCCGCAACAGAAGCAAGCAATGAGCCCATCACAATTGAGTTCTGGACCCATGAGGATGCAAACCGTCAGGCTCTTGAGGAACAGTACATCGCAGATTTTGAGGCAACTCATCCGAATGTGAAGATCAACCGTTCCGTCTACTCATCTACAAAGATTCCTGAGATTGTCATGACAGCATATGCTTCAGGCGAAGGTCCGGATATCTTCAATCTTCAGATCAGCCATGAGTATTCATACATCATCAACGGACTTGTGGCTCCTGTCGATTATGCCTCAGCAGGTTTCAAGGATGCAAAGGAGATGGCAGAGCATTACATGCCCGGAATCCTTGATCCTGTCACAGTCGACGGCAAGATCTACGGAATGCCGCTTGAGATCACCAACTGGGTCATCTATGTTGACAAGAACGTCTTTGTGGATGCCGGACTTGATCCGGAGAAAGACCTGCCCAAGACATGGGAGGACATTCTTGCCCTTGCTCCGCAGATCGTGAAGCGTGACGGTGATATCCTGACACGCCGTGTCTTTGACTTCAACTATGATCTTCCTATCCCGCAGTTCCAGCCCATGATTGAGCAGTGCGGCGGAGCTTTTGTCAGCGAGGATGGAAAAGAAGCTATTGTCGGAAAGGAAGGATGGATCAAATTCCTGACCTTCATGCAGCAGTGGGGTCCGAACGGACTGAACTACGGTTCTCCGACTCTGACAATCGCACGTAAGCTGATTAACAAGGACAACAACGACATGGCCATGGCCATGGCAGGTCTCTATCAGGAGCCGAGAATTCAGAAGGATAATCCGGATTACTACAACAGTGACAACTGGTGCCTGATTCCGTTCCCGCGTTTTGCAGATGCAGTTGAGGGGTCTCCGAGCGCAAGCTTCATTGCCCATTACTACATGGTCAACAGCGAGGCTTCTGAGGCCAAGCAGAAGGTGTGCTGGGAGTTCATCAGCTACATGCTCTCACACCCGATTGATTACCTGACAAAGGGCGGCACGATTGTCCAGCCTGTTGCGGGAATCCTTGAGACTCCCGAGATGCAGGCCCTGCGTGACTCTGATGTGGTTCTCGCTGATCTTGCAAACAGCGACTGTATTCTCTACGGTGACTACAGCCCGGAGTTCGAGGCTCTTCTCAAGACCGCCATCACGGATGTCATGATTCAGGGTGTATCTCCTGAGGATGCATACAATAAACTCAAGAAAGAGGCTCAGGCTGTTCTTGACGAGAGATAATACATTTTCTCTGAAGATGAAAAAACAGGGCTGTTCGATATGAACGGCCCTGTTTTTGTCTGTCTGATTAACTTATCTTGTTCTCTCTTTGATCTCTTTTGTGACCTTGGCGATGAAGTCTGCAAGCGGCATGGATACTGTCTCGCCTGTGTCGCGGCTTCTGACGCTTACTGAGCCTTCCTCTTCCTCTTTTGCTCCAAGTATTAGCATGTAGGGGGCTCTGTCAACCTGCTGG
>JAFZUN010000201.1 GCA_017618315.1 Spirochaetales bacterium | reverse complement strand
CCTTTATTGAGATTAATGATCCGGTTTCGATGTAATCATAGCGTCCATCTGCAACAAAGTACTTTATCAGTTCTCTGGCATGCGGATATTTCTGGACCTCATCAAAAACAATCAATGATTTTCTTCTGTACAATTCAGTATTGTATTCAGAACTGAGAACCATGAAGAAATCATCAAGCTTGCCTCCATAATGCTCAAAGGCATCAATGACTATTCTACTGACTTTATTAAAATCTATTAGGATATAACTTTCATACTCATTTTTTGCAAACTCTTCGACAATTGTCGATTTTCCGATACGCCTGGCACCTTCAATGAGAAGAGCCTTTTTCCCCTGGCTGGTTTCCTTCCATTCCAACAGTCTGTCATATATCTTTCGTTTGAACATTCAGTTGCTCCTGATAGCTTTATGGTATCAGTTTTTCCAAAAAACGCAAGATTGCAAATAGGCAAAAACACCGAAAAGCGCAGGATTATAAGAGTCAAAACTGTATTTTTCCGAAAAACGCAGGATTACAAGCAGGCAAAAACACCGAAAAGCGCAGGATTAGGCGATTATTGAAGGACAATATGCCCAAGCCCGTCATTTCCGACAGTGATTGTGGTTCCAAAAGGTTTTGAGAGCTCCGCAAGACGCTCTATGATTCCCGAACCGAAAGCAGGAGCGGGGCATCCCATGCGCTCCTTTTTGCCGAAGCCCATGTCAATTGGGAGGAAGGAGACATCCTTCAGCTTCCCTCCTTCAATCTCAAATGACGCAATGACCGATTCACTTGCCTTTCTCGTGTATTGCAGTCCTCTTGTCCCTCCTGCGGAACGTTTGTGGAAAAGCTCCTCCATGGGAGAATCTATGGGAACTCCGACCTTCTCGAAGAAATCTGCAGGAGCGGTCTGCACATAATCACACTGTAGGATGAAATCTCCCAATGAGTAGAACACCGGTCTGTTCTTGTATATTTCCACTGCTCTGAGAATGTGGGGACCGTGACCAAGAATCGCATCCGCACCTCTGTCAATGCAACAGTGTGCAAAATCAACCAGATATCCGGCAATATCTTCCTTGCTTTTTCCGCAAACCGCATGGGCATGGATACTCACAAGAACACAATCTGCTTTATTTTTCGCATCATCTATTGAAGTCAGGACTCTTTTCATATCCTCATTATTGGGGAATGTCAGAGTTGCAGGAATATCACCTTCAATGAATTTTGTATTTCCGATAGTGAGCTCACCTTCTGTCTCTGCAACCGAATAACCCTCCGCACGGGAGATATCCAACGCAGCATTAACACCGCTTCTAACCACTATTTCCTGAAGAACTTTGAACTGGTCTTTGGTCACACGAACTCTTTCTTCCGATCTCAGAGGATTAACACCCGGTCGTCCTGGAAATGCGGAAGATATTTTTCCCGCCATGACAACAGGATTTCCCAAAGTTGAATTCACAGCAATTAAGGCGATTCTTCCATTTGGGGTATCAAGAAAAACCGGTGCCGATGCCTCCTCTAGATCCCGACCCACACCTGCATTGACTATTTGCGCATCATCCACAGCTTTCTTTGTGGAAAGCAATCCATTCACACCGAAATCAAATGCATGGTTGTTTGCAAATGACAGGATATTGAACCCATAGTCCTTCAAGTCATACAGTATTGACGGATCTGCATGAAGATATGTTCCGCCGCTGAACTGATTCCCATATATTGCATCTTCTCCATCTCTGAAAAGCGATGTCTCAAGATTGACAAACCTGACGTCAGCAGCACTGATGAATTTCATCAGTTCATCAAATCCGATGGATCTGTTGACTCTCAGCTGAGCCAGATAATCACCTGCGGCAGTTATTCTCATGTGTTTTTTCTCTTCCTTTTCTGCGGGTAATCATCAGGAACAACATTCCAATAATAGTCATATGCCTCTTTTTGGAGTGTCGTGTCTTGCAGGACTTCCATGGCTGTCATTGCAAGAGCTTTTGCACCTATGAGACATACATCATCTCCACGTCTGCTTCCCGCAGCATCTCGGAACTCAGGAGTATGGCCTACGATGTTGTCGTCTGCGATGCAGATGTAATCATGTATCATCGGCATTACAATTGAAACATCGTTCATGTCTGAAGACCCATAGTATTTCGTATTGTCCGCAATTTCTATCTTCTCTCCAAGAGATTCCATATTGCGCTTGAACGACTCGCTCAGAGGCATATTCGGATAACGTTCATAGCTCAGCTTACCTACATTCTTTTCCACAGTTGCCCCATACATAGCAGCTGCCCCGTCTGCTATAAGGCAGACTCTTTTCATCAATTCGGAAAGACGGTAATACTTCTCTGTCCTGAAATTGACCTCCAAAAGAGCAGTATGCGGAATAATGTTTGATGCCGTTCCACCTTCGATAATAATCACATTGATGTTGTCTCCACGTTGAAAGGTCTGTCGGAGTGAATCTATACCGTTATAAAATGCCACTGCACAGTTAAGAGCATTGATTCCCTTCTCAGGTGCTGACGAATGAGCAGCTTTTCCGTTAAACCTTACCCGGAGCCTTCCAGAGGTTCTGGCTCCTCTTGCTATCATTGACTTCCCGGCTGTTGGATGAATCATCATTGCAAAGTCTATGTCATCAAAGACATGCTCTCTCAAGAGTATCAGCTTGCCGCCCACAGACTCCTCGGCCGGGGTTCCAATCAATGACAGTTTTCCAGGAAGAGAATCCATCTGCTCAGACAAAGCGATGAAAGCTCCTACTCCACATGTGGCTATAATGTTGTGTCCGCACCCATGTCCTATTCCGGCTAGAGCATCGTATTCCGCACAAATGGCAACATGCGGACCGACGCCATTGCCGCAAACGGTCACAGAGAAAGCAGTCTCAAGTCCTCCAACATTTCTTTTAACTTCAAAACCCTTTTCCTCAAGCAAGCTGCAGATAGCTTCGCAGGCCTTGTATTCTTTAAGACCAAGTTCTGGATTTGAGTAAATGAAATGTGATAGTTCCAAAAGCTCTTGAGAAATCGAATCAACCTTCTTTATGAGTTTCTCTTTTGATACTGACATCAAACCTCCCAGTCAGTTAATTCCGAACCCGTTTGGCATTTCCGCAATTGCAGCTGCAATTATCTTCGCCTGCTTTGGAATTGAAGAAATATCCACCCACTCAGATAGCTGATGGCAATTGCCACCGTGGATTCCAACAGAACAGATGCTCGGCACGCCCACCTGTGCGGTATAGGTAGCATCCGATCCACCCGCTGTCTTATATGGTACAGATGCAGGAAATCCATACTTGACTGCGGTGTCGTTGAAAAGGTTGAATAGCGACATGTTGGCATCTGACCACTCCATCGGAGGTCTTTCGCCGATTATCTCAAATGAGGATTCAGTCTCAGGTATATATGATTTTGCTATAATACCCTCAACATGATCCTTAATCTGGGTTCTCTGATCCATTGTCCAATAACGGTTGTACAACATGAATTCACAGAATTCCGGAACAGTGTTCGGTGAAGTTCCACCCTTTATCATTCCGCAGTTGTATGTTATTTGAAGCGGATCACTCTCACTCTCTATTTCAAGGATTTTATGGGCAGCCTCCTTGATTGCACTGCGACCTTTGGCATATTCTCCTCCTGCATGCGCGGCCTTTCCGTGAACAGTCACATGGT
>JAFZUN010000200.1 GCA_017618315.1 Spirochaetales bacterium | reverse complement strand
CCGAAAATGGCTTATAATTCTGAAAAATGCTTGACGCAATAATATCAAGAAAGAGATTTTGCTTATAATGAGAAGAAGAGGGAATTACTGGCTGCTGTACAGGTATGTGGGAAGGGAGTATATCCTTTCCTTCATTGTGGCCTTTCTCTTCTTTTTCTTTATCTTCTTTGTGAACCAGATTCTGGTTCTGGCGCAGAAGATCCTCCTGAAGAACGTGCGGGTGATGGATGTCATAATGCTTGTCATATTCTCAATACCACAGTTTCTGATGTACACCATGCCGTTCTCATCACTTGCATCTGCAAGTATGGTCATTGGTAACTTGTCTTCACAGAATGAGATACTTGCACTCAGATCCAGCGGTGTGCATGTCAGGAACATCTTCATGCCAATCCTGATCATATCACTGGGATTCTCTGCCGCGACCTTGATGATAGCGGACAGGATGATCCCTTACACGACTGAGCTGTATAAGGACCTGTATGCAAAGATACTTCAGAGCGTTCCAACGCTTGAGCTTGAGAGCTACAGCTCAACAAGGTTCGGAAAACGTATAATCTCAAACGGGCTTGTGGACGGTAATACCCTTCATGATGTGGTGATATTCGATGACACCAACAGCCGCGAGAGCAGAGTGATATCGGCCACAGAAGGCAGCATAACCGTAATTGACATAGACAGATATCTGTACAGGATCGACCTTGTGGATCCAGAGATCATGATCACAGACTCATCATCACTTGAGTCCTATTCGCTTGCAAGCGCATCAAATATGGAGCTTTACCTTGATCTGAGTTCAAGTGCAAGCGGTTTCGTGAACATCACGCCGTCACAGATGTCAATCCGCCAGCTTCAGGCTGCAGCAGAGGAGAGGTTCTCCGAGCAACAGTCCATTGAGAAGCAGAGGCAAACGAACATCAGCTATAATGCACAGAAGCTCGGTGAGGCTCTGATGAAGATAGAGGAAAACGAGATAAGCGCCAGCATGGTGCTCAATTATGCCGAGGATCTGTCAGACTCACTGAACAGTCAGGGCTTCAGCTTCTATTATCAGTATTACCGCAGCGAGCTCCAGAAGAAGATCGCGCTGTCACTTGCATGCACGTTCCTTGTGTTTGTGGCATTCCCCATAAGCTTCTTCAAGGTCCGAAACGGCCGCCTTCTGGGATTCGCACTGTCCATGTTCGTGGCATGCGCCTACTGGTTCTTTATCTATTACATGCATGTGAGGGCAATCAAGAGCGCATTGCACCCTGCAGTCTTCATGTGGCTTCCTAATGCCGTAGTATTCGCCGCAGGACTGATACTGCTGTGGAGGACCCGCAAATGAGACTGAGGGTTCTTGACAGGTACACGACTACATCGATTCTCAAGATCGGATTTGTGACATCTCTGCTGGCATCACTGATGCTGATGGGGGTGGACCTGTTCTCAAATCTTGACAAGTACATGAATTACAATGTCAGCTTCCTCAAGGCGCTATCTATTACTTTGCTGTATTTCCCGGAGGCTTTTCTCCTTGCCGTAGGGCCGTCATTTCTTTTTGCCGTGACATATCATCTGTCGATGCTTTCTGCCAACAATGAGGTGATGGCTGTCCTGAACGCAGGGGTGAGCTTTCAGAGAATCCTGAGACCTGTCATTATCAGTGCCATAGTGCTTTCCGCCGCGTATTTCGGTTTCAATGAGCTTGTGGCAATTCCGTCCACCAACAGCAAGGAGCTGAAGATGGAGCTCATCACCGATTCATCCGGATCAGTGAACAACCAAAACATAGCCCTCAGCGACATGCAGAATGGCTATATGGTATACGCCGGCATGTATTCTGACTCAGATCTGACGCTTTATGATGTCACTCTTGTCGAGAGCTCATCAGGCGGAAAGCTTGTAAGGCGCACGGACGCATACAGGGCAGTATATGACCTTGAGACTGGGCTCTGGACTTTCTATGATGCCTATGTCTATATCCCGACAGAAAATGATGGCGTGAGAATAGAGTATGTGGATACTGAGGAAAACAGTGTCCTACTACTTGAGCCGCAGCTTTTCAGGAATGTCTCCAATGAGATATCCAAGATGTCACTCAGGCTGGCACGCGCATACCTTTCAAGGATGAAGGGCCTGAATCCTGAGGAATACGCCAAGCTCGGGACGGAGTACTACAAGAGACTATTCAGCTGCCTCAGCCCGCTGATTATGATACTGATTGCCTGCAGCATCAACTACAGGTTCAAGAAGAACGTGCTTTTCTTCTCCCTTGTGTGCTCAATCGCCATTGCCGTGGTCTACTTTGTTGTCCAGATGATGACGGTCATGCTAGCGGATCAGGGAGTGATTGCACCGCAGCTGGGAACTCTGATACCATTTGGTGTGATAATCCTTCTTGCCACCATAATGGGCACAATCATGAGAAGGCAGTAATAAATTGGGTTAATATATGCTGAAAATAATATACAAAGAGCATCACAGGGACAGACACTGCAAGGCCAGAACCGGAGAAATCAATCTCCCGCACGGAGTGGTCCAGACACCCGCGTTCATGCCCGTGGGGACCAACGGCACCGTGAAGGGCATCCATCATGACGATGTCGCCAAGATCGGATACAACCTGATACTCGGAAACACATACCATCTGTACCTTCGCCCTGGCGTTGAGGTCCTCAAGACCTTTGACGGACTTCACAACTTCAGCCACTGGAACGGCAACATCCTCACCGACAGCGGCGGCTTCCAGGTTTTCTCGCTGAGCCAGCTCAGGAAGATACATGAGGAGGGCGTGAAGTTCCAGAGCCATATCGACGGCTCCAGGCACATATTCACGCCGGAAAAGGTGGTTGACATCCAGCAGGTGATCGGATCTGATATCGCGATGATGCTCGATGTGTGCAGCGCGCCGGGAATCTCCTGGAAGGAGACCCTGAACGCCATGGATATCACGCATCTGTGGGCAGAACGTGCCATTGTCAGGCGTGACAGCCTTCTGGATCTCACCGGCCGTGCCTTCCGCGGGAACCTGTTCGGAATAGTGCAGGGCGGCTTCTATGAGGACCTCAGGATCAAGAGCGCGCAGACAATAAGCTCGATGGATTTCCCGGGCATTGCCATAGGAGGCCTGTCTGTCGGAGGGACCAAGGAGATGTTCTGTCATTTCCTTGCGTTGACTGCAGATAACATCACAGACACAAAACCGCGCTATGTGATGGGGATAGGAACTCCGGATTATATCCTTGAGGCCATTGAGAACGGGATTGACCTGTTTGACTGCGTTCTTGCAACCAGGACAGCACGCAATGGAAGCGTGTTCACTGATGACGGAATGCTGACTCTGTCCAGGTCATTCAATGAGTTCGACCACGGGCCAATACAGGAGGGCTGCACGTGCCGTGCATGCACACAGTATTCTCTTGCTTACATGCGTCACATGTTCAAGTGTAACGAAATGCTTGGTGGAATGCTTGCCACAGAGCATAACCTGACTTATCTCTATAATCTGATCCTGCGAGCCCGCAAGGCCATTGAGGAAGACCGCTTCCAGTCTTTCAAGGAAGACTACCTGAAGCGTTTTTATGCCAACGGCGGACGTTGTCTGAGAGGTTGAAGTCATGCGTTTTCCTTATCACGGTGCAGGAATCGGCCTTGTCAAAGACGGCTGCCTTCTGATGGGCAGACGCTCAGACACGCCTTTCTATGGCAGGTGGGCCGTTCCGGGAGGGGGTAGGGACAAGAAGGATTCTGATGAGTTTGCAACTGCAGTCAGGGAATTCCAGGAGGAGACATCCGTTGACTTTCAATGCCTGAAGACAGTTTTCATATGCAAATGGACTTTGAAGGTCCCGTTTTTCAGCTGGAGCACATATTTCTATTCTGTAGATTCATTTGACTATGAGCCTCATTCTGATGAGTTCTCGGAGTTCGAGTGGGTTTCTCTTGAAAGACTGACAGGGAAGGGCAAGGACAGAAAAAAACACCTCAGACCTTTCACAAGATCCGAGGTGCGTCTTCTTCAGGAAAACCTGAGCTGATCAGAAATCTGCAAGCTCGATTGACTTGACCGTGTAGTCGTAATCAATACCGTTGATGTTGAACTTCTTTGTCTCGCCGACCTCCATGTTGTAGATGGCCTG
>JAFZUN010000199.1 GCA_017618315.1 Spirochaetales bacterium | reverse complement strand
TGATTTTTTACGTTTTGGGAGAGAAGATTTGTGTTTTTTTCTCTCCCAAAATTGTTTTTTCTCATTTTGGGAGAGAAATTGCCGATTCAGGCATAAGAAAACCCCGCTAGTTGCTACTGGCGGGGTCTCTTTTTATCAATAATCGTTCTTAACTTGTAGGACCGACCTTTGAGTCCACATGCATTCCCATACCTGCTGTGTGGGCAGAAACCTCTGAAGCAAGATACAATACTGCATTTGCAACCTCTTCCGGCTTTGCATAGCGCTTGTCCATGGCATAGGCTCCGGCAAGAACTGCCATTGCCTCGGCATGTGAGAGCTGCGGGAAGAAATCCTTCTCAATGCGGACCATCATGGGAGTATCAACAGGACCCGGGCAGACGTAGTTGACGTTGATTCCCAAAGGTCCGAGCTCAAGGGCGACACACTTTGTCAGACCTGCGACAGCATACTTGGATGAAACATATGCGCTGTTGCCGGCAGTGGGCTCATAAGCTGCAGCGGAGGCCACAACAACAACTGCACCTGACTTCTTCTCAATGAGAGTCGGAGCTGCATACTTCATTGTGAGCATGACAGAGAAGACGTTGAGCATGTAGACCTGCTCGAAGAGACCAAGCTCCATATCCTGCACAGGATGGGCTTTCCCTTCATAACCTGCGTTCGGCACAACAATATCGATAGTCCCGAAACGTGCCTTTGCACCCTCGACAAAGTTCTTGATATCCTCTTCTTTGTTCATGTCAGCGACAAATCCCGCAACCTTGCATTCACATGCGCCGAGCTGGGGAATAAGGGCATCTATCTTTGCCTGGCTTGTTGATGAGAAGGCAACCTTCGCACCCTCAGCGAGGAAACCCTTAACGATGGCTGTTCCTATACCGCCTGTACCGCCGGTTACAAGAACCACTTTGTCTTTAAGCTTGAGATCCATTCTGCACTCCTTTGACTATTTTATCATCCCTATGATACCTGTTATCAAACCTTGGTTTCAATGTTTTCGAGTACTCAATTATCTGATCCGCTGTGATTTTATCCACATCAGCGACCTCTCCGCTCTGTTTGACAAGGTCCGCCACAACATCATAGCTGTGGATGAAGTACTCAATCGACTGGATGATGGTGTTCATCCTCTCTCCCACATCCGAATCACGCCTTATTGAGCTGAAGCCGTCGAATTCCTCAGCGGCATGGTTTGTGTTGTTGCGCACGACTCCCACATAGTAGTATGCGAAAAGAAGGTTCCTGAGGGCTTCCTTGTCAGGACAGATTGAGTGCGCCGTAATGCCGTGGATCTCGGTGTTGTCTATCTCCATAACTCTGCCCTTCGCAACCTCCATCTGGCTTGTGCGGGGATCCCCCTTACGTGGCATATGGATAGCACTGTAGTTCTTGATGTAATAATGCTCAACACTATTCGTGATCTTCCATTTCTCATAGGGCTTCATGTCAAAATATGCCTGCCCAAAATACTTGACCACGGACTGCGAGCATGCGGGGGAATTGCTGTAGTAGTAGAATCCCTTGTCCACGATGTCATCCGGTGCCTTGGACTCTATGATGGTGAGTGTCTGCTGCCAGAAACCCTTTCGGTATGCCCATTTGACAAGATCTATGAACTCAATGTCATCGTTCTTCATAAGCGGGCCGTAGTCCTGGCGGATGCCCTCGGCTATCATTCCGAAGAATTTCTCGGCGAATGATGTGCCACCGAGATCCTTCTTCTCCTTGAAGAGATCGCGCAGGCTGTTGATTCCGCGCTCGATGTCCGAGATGTCACAGAGAGAGATTCCGGTGTCTATGTTGCGCATGGCGTACAGAAGACGCTGGATGTCGGAATTGCGCTGTCCTGTCGAGTTCCAGTAATCCAGAAGCATGTCGGTCTTGCCATATTTGAGGAATGCCCTGATTCCGGCAAGCAGGTCTGAGACCGCGAACTTCTCCGTGTCATCTGAGATCTCGCTGACAATGCCGTCGGGATTCCTGGTGGTTGTGATTATCTTGGCTATGCTGATGTTGGATTCCGGCATGGCCTTGATGAGGTTCATGATGTTCATCATGACGAATGTGTCGGACGCATCCTCACTCTGGATACACATGTATATCTCAACATCCGCGGGATTATCGGAGTCTCCGAAATCCTTCATGATCTTGGTGAAGTTCTCGACAAACGCGCCGATCGCATCGGAGCCAACCGGAACAAAGCGGATCTTGACATTGGAGTTGCGCTCAAGGATCTCCATCTTTGAGGAGTCCTTCATCTGGTTGTACAGGTACTGGAACATCCATGTCATATAGTTTCTGGCGCGGTTGTCGAAATCCGGAATCTCTTCATTCATGGCGGTCATCAGGTTTGTCCTGAGCTCGGAGTCCTGCATCAGGTGGTCAAAGAACCTGTTGAACCTTTTGTCACCGGAGGAGTTGTACTTCTTGAAGAATCCCTCGATGAACGTTACGGCGGCCTTCTGCTGCTCATCGCTCAGAAGCTCGCGTATGTCCTGTTCCTCGACATTTATGTCATCCAGGTACTCCGCAAGGCGGTAGCGGAACAGGCTGTATGTTGACATGTCCTTTATGTCCGTGGCATAGAAGGTGCTTCCTTCCTTAAGGACAACGGATTTCAGCCCGTCCTCAGGATCATAGGTGGACTTTGATCCGAACGTGATTATCTCGTCTATGGTGTCATTAGCCAGCACGTACTTGCAGCTTGCCTCTGCAGAGAGCAGAGCGTCACAGTAACATGTCTTGTCACCTTTCTCGTTGAAATAATAATGAAGTTTTCCGCCTGCGCTCACTCCGTAAAGCGGAGTTATCAGAATCCTGTATTTCATCAAACACTCTCCTCTACACCATCTTTGTTTATACTATCATTCTCCACAACCGCAGGCCATGTGTCCAGCACTTTCTTGCTTTAATCTTGAGAGTCATTGTAAAACAGGATATCATCAAAGCAACAGGAGATACTGTCAACAGAATCCATAATGCTCCTGTAACCGGACAAGCAAAATGAGCGAGAACACCAACACAAGAGAGAAAAAACCAAATCTCCAGCCCGGAGACCTGAACCAGTACATCCACCTCACGACAGTCAGCATCTGGCTGGTGCTCGGAGCCTTCCTAGTATTCGTGATAGGCATGGTGGTCTGGGGTTTCTTCGGAAGACTCACAGTCAGCGTCCAGGCTGTTGCCGTATCTCAGGAGAGCAGCATCATGCTATACATCCCGGAGGATCAAGTCTCCAGGATCAAGCAGGACAGCGAGCTGGTCATCAATGACACCACTGCTGCCATCGGAGAAATCCGTGAGAATGCTTACACTGAAAAGGCCTCAGATGCGCTGGACGAGTACCAGCGTTCCCTCGCAGATCTGACTGAAGACCAGAAAGTGCTGGTAATAAACCGCACTATGGCTGTTCCGGACGGATCTTACAGCGCCTCCATCATTCTTGAGCGGATTAAGCCGTTCAGTTTCCTGTTCGGAGGAAAAAAGTAACAATGAGCAAGAAACATAGAATCCCAAAGCCAGTCACAAGCGGCATCGCGGATGTTCCTGTCATCATGCAGTATGAGAACCAGGAAAGCGGTGCTGTCTCCCTGAGCATGATCCTCGGTTATTACGGCAAATGGCTTGCCGGCGGAACGGTCAAGGAAGATGTGGGCCCGTGCAGGGACGGTGCAAACGCATATCATATCGCAAAGGCAGCCCAGAGCTACGGACTCAACGCCGATGTCCAGAAGCTGAAATCAGACGAGTTCTTCCAGAAAGCAAGCTTTCCATGCATCGTGCACTGGCAGTACACGCACTTTCTGGTCGTCAAGGGCGTGAAGAAAGGAGACGTCTACATCAACGATCCCAAAAAGGGAGACTACAGGATCTCAAAAAAGGCTTTTGAGGAAAGATACACAGGCTTCTGCATTTTCTTTGAGCCATCCGAGTCATTTGTACCAGAGGGACACCGCAAGACACTGACGGAGTTCATAAAGGAGCGCCTGAACCATATGTCGGTAGCCCTCCTGTTTGTGCTTATCACGACTTTCCTGATCAGCATGCTCACGATATTCCGTCAGGGAATGACCAGGTTGTTCCTTGACAGGCTCATCACCGGGGATTACGGAAGCTGGGAGAAACCGTTTCTGTATCTGTTGAGTGCGGTGACGGTCGTGGAGCTTATTGTCCAGGCCATCAAGGCATATTACATGAACCGCATCAACGGAAAGATCTCAGTGGTGAGCAGCACCTCATACATGTGGCATGTCCTCAAGATGCCCC
>JAFZUN010000198.1 GCA_017618315.1 Spirochaetales bacterium | reverse complement strand
CTGCATACGAGTGCACCGAAGATCGTCGGGGCGAACAGGTTCCATACGAAGATCGACGGGTCGCCTGCGGTGAAGAGCGTGACTCCTGTCGCGTGCAGGTGTGCGTAGTTGACGAATGTCAGGATCATGATCGGCAGTGCACTTGCAAGGACGATGAACAGTGTTGTTGCCCACTCTGGGACATCTCTCCATCTTGCTCTGACGTTCAGGAATGCGTTGGGCAGGACCCAGATGAACCACAGCGGCCAGTAATTCTTGATGACTGTCGGCAGCCATACAAGTCTCGGGACACCAACGACAAAGACTGAGATGCCGAAGTTGACATCGAAGAGGTAGTAGGCGATGATCTGCGGGATGTACATCAGGGCCAGGACCTCAAGCGAGAGGACAATGTAGTTTCCGAACTGTGAGAAGCTGTCGACTCTTCCTGTATTGAACAGTGTCTTGACCTCTGTGCCGTCCTTCAGGTGGCAGAGCCTTGAAACAAAGTAGTTGACTCCGATCATGAAGAATGCGAACACTCCGCTTACTGCTGTGTAGACTGCAATACCGCTTACACAGTCTGTGATTGCCTTCTGGTCCATGATGAGGTTTCTGGCATCATAAAGCGGGAAGTACATCTTGTATGCGAATATTACAAGAGGCACGAATGTAACCAGGATTGGTACAATCTCCTTCCATGACTTGATGGATGCAAGCTGGTCTCCACACGGTACCGGTCTGATTGCGTTGGCGAATCTCTTTCTCTCAAGCAACGCGGCTCCGAACACGAAGGCTGATGCAAAGAATGTCAGCATTCCGAGAAGCTGGAAAGCTGATCCCAGCCACCAGATCTGTCTGGAAGGTGCTTTGTACTTGGCTCCGTTTGGGATTCCGTAGACATCATAGAAGAACTCGATTGCCTGAGCTGCTGTCTCTGTTGAGAAGACTGCACCCGGATGGGTCACGTCAGCACCTTCGATCTTGATTGCTGACTTGCCGAATAGTGTATAGCCGTCTCTCGGATCCTTCGGATCTTCGATGACTGCACCTTTGTTCTCCCAGACATCGTAATATGTGTTGATTGGGATGGTTCCGTCTGCATTGAGTTTGTCTGCTCCGACCCATCCGTTGAAGATCATTGTTCCCCAACCGGAATGCGGGAGATCGAAACCTGCGTCGCTCATCTCCTCATACTTGCCCATGATGACATCCAGGACAATTCCCTGATGGCAGGCGGGGTTGAAGCCCATGATAAGGGCGGAAATGGCTCCTGCGCTGTCACAGTATGAGCTGATATGCTTCTTTGATCCCTCAACATTGAGCTGCAGAATGGCGTACTGGACTGCAAGGTCTCCTGCACTGTGTCCGATGACTCCCACACGTGTCTCATCGACAAAACCGAGGCTCATGGCGTACTCGACCGCGGCAAGGGCGCACTCTGAGTTTCCGTTGCCCCAGCCCGACTCGTCCTGAAGGGTGACATCGCTCTGTCCGTGACCTGCGAGGTCAACCGTGACAACGACAAAGCCTCTTCTTGAGAGCTCGACGAAGTTCAGGATCTGCTGTTCCTTTGAGTTGTTCCATCCGTGGGCACAGACGATAACGGGCGCCGGATTGTCAACAGTCGCGTTCTTCGGAATGTAGGTCGTGAGGCTGATCTGTGAGAGGCTTGCCTTTGACAGTGTCGGCCCCAGATCCTTATTGTACTTCTCCTCGTTTGCGGCAATTGTCTCTACCAGTTCATTCATCGTGCAAATAGTTGCCTTCTGTTTGACTGTGAAGAAACTTGTCTGAATCATGTAGCTGCCAAGCATGCTTACCAGAAAGAGTATGCATACAATGAGAACAGCTTTCTTAGTTGTGATTTTCTTCATAAATCCTCCCTTCACAACGTGAAAACGTCGGGTTTCCCCGTATTTTCCCATGTCTTTTCTGAAATAGGTTATAACATCTTGGCAATGAAATCAACAAAATTTATCTGTACAAATTTATTTTCTTTCTGAAAGTTAAATACAAATTCTGGTATTGTATTCTTTTTAATAATAAAACGGCCGTCGCACATGTACGACGGCCTGAATCATATAATGGAGAAATATCAGTATGTGTGTGCTGTCATCTGAGCTTCCAGACCAGATCGTTGATCATCAGCTCCTTCTCAAGACCCTCAACTGTCGTGTCTTTGTCAATGTGCACGAACTCGATGTCCATGATTCTTGCCCAGTCCCTGAGCATCTCGGCATCGACATCATAGGAGAGGGTGGTGTGGTGAGCTCCACCTGCTGTTATCCAGCATTCGACTCCTGTGGTCAGATCAGGCATTGCCCTCCACATGACCTTTGCCACCGGGAGATTAGGCATGTCCATGATGGGTTTGACGGCCTCTATGTCCTGGACAATCAGGCGCATTCTTCCGCCCATGTCAATTAGAGATGCCACTATGGCTTTTCCTGCCTTTCCGTCAAACACAAGTCTTGCGGGATCTTTCTCGTTCATTCCGATTCCCAGATGGTGTGTCTCGATTCTGGGCTTGTTTGCTGCAAGTGAGGGGCAGACCTCAAGCATATGTGCACCGAGGCTGTATTCCTTTCCCTTGACCAGATGATAGGTGTAATCCTCCATGAAGCCTGAGGATCCGTTCTCGTTCTCTCCCATGGCCTTGATGATTGCGGTCATGGCGCTGACTTTCCAGTCTCCCTCTCCGCCGTAGCCGTATCCCTGGGCCATAAGATGCTGGGATGCAAGACCCGGAAGCTGCTCCATTCCGTAGAGGTCCTGGAATGTGTTGGAGAATGCCCTGCAACCGTTTTTGTCCATCATCCTCTTCATTGCGATCTCTTCACGGGCCTGATATCTGATTGCCTGAATATTATCTGTAGCGATGTCATATTTTGCCTTATATGTTGCAAAAAGTTCATCTATCTCTTTTTCTGAGACCTTTGACATTTCTTTCACAAGATCTCCGGTTGCCCATGTGTTGACCTGCCATCCGAGCTTGATCTGTGTCTCGACCTTATCACCCTCGGTGACTGCGACCTCTCTCATGTTGTCTCCGAAACGCATGACCCTCATGGTTTTGGAGGCTCTTACTCCAATACAGACACGCATCCACTTGGCTATTCGCTTCTGGACCTCGGAATCCTTCCAGTAACCGGCGATTATCTTGCGAGGCATGCGCAGTCTTGCAGCAATGAAGCCGTGCTCCCTGTCTCCGTGAGCCGCCTGGTTGAGGTTCATGAAGTCCATGTCGATCTCCTCATTGGGAATCTCCAGGTTGTATTGGGTGGCGAAATGGCAGTATGGCTTCTGAAGTCCCTCAAGTCCGTTGATCCACATCTTTGACGGGCTGAAGGTATGACACCATGTGATTATTCCATAACAGGAGTCGTCATAGTTGGCCTCCCTGATGACATCTGTTATCTGGCTGTTGCTCATGGCGGTGACTTTGTAGACCAGAGGATAGGGCAGAGCCTTTGAGAGTTCTGTTGCCATCTCCTGTGCTCTTGTTGCGACTGTTCTGAGGACTTCCTCTCCATACAGATCCTGACTTCCGACTATAAACCAGAATTCCTTTTTCATTTTTTCTCCTGTCCGTAGTATGCGTTCTTACCGTGTTTTCTATAGTAGTGCTTATCCAGAAGAGTCTGGCTGACGCAGGGGGCCTGTGGCCTGAGCGTCATGGCATGATAGTTCATGAATGCGACTTCCTCCATAACCACAGCATTGTGGACTGCGTTGGCTGCGTCTGTGCCCCATGCAAACGGTCCGTGGTTCCTGACAAGGACTCCCGGAACCGCATCAGGATCAATATCACTGAAGGTCTCGATTATCACAAGACCTGTGTTCTTCTCATAGGCGCCGTTGATCTCATCGTCCGTGAGCGCTCTTGTGCATGGGATTGGACCGTAGAAGTAATCGGCATGGGTTGTCCCCATGGGATTTAGCTCACAGCCGGCCTGTGCGAAGCTGGTTGCCCATCTGCTGTGTGTGTGCACAATGCCCCCGATGTTCGGAAAGGCCTTGTAGAGCTCTATGTGCGTCGGAGTGTCGCTTGAGGGTCTGAAGTGGCCTTCAACCACATTGCCTTCAAGATCAAGGACAACCATGTCCTGTGCCTTCATGCCGTCATATTCGACTCCGGAGGGCTTGATTACAATCAGTCCGCTCTTTCTGTCGATGGCGGAAACGTTGCCCCATGTGAATGTCACAAGATCATGCTTCGGCAGAAGCAGATTGGCCCTTAGGACCTCTTCCTTAAGTTTCTCAAGCATTGAACACCTCCAGTGCCTTTCTCTCTATTTCAAGGGCTTTCTTGTATTCTCCTATATAGGTGTCGAATCCCTTGACCTCCTCATCGGTGGCCATGATTGTCTGGGTCCTGCTGTCCTTAAACACCTTGTCGTCCAGAAAGTCCTCAAGACTCTCTCCGGCTCCCCAGATCATGTATGCGGCAAGCAGAGCCATTCCGTAAGGTCCGCCTTCACCTGCAGTCTCCATGACTGACACGGGTGCGCCTATTGCGGCACTGAGGATTCTCTGTCCTGCCACCGGTGTCTTGAAATAGCCGCCGTGTCCGAAGATCTTGTCTATTGTCACATTCTCGGCCCTGAGGATGTCCATGCCGATCTTCAGTGTGGCCATGGCGCTCATCATGTGGGTTCTCATGAAGTCGGGAAGGGTCACCTGTGAATCAGGCCTATGGATGAAGAACGGTCTTCCCCCGTCAAAGTCAGTTACTCCCTCTCCGGAGTAGTAGTTGCAACTCATAAGGCCGCCGCAATCTGCTTTTCCCTCAAGGGAGACGGAATAGAGCAGGGTGAACAGCCTGTTGCGGTCAATGTCGAATCCTGCCTTCTCTGCGAACTCTCCGAAGAGATTGACCCAGCTGTTTATATCTGTGGTGCAGTTGTTGCAGTGCACCATTGCCACAGGTTTTCCTGACGGTGTGGTCACCATGTCTATCTCCCTGTGGACTCCGAGCCTCTTGTCCGTGACTATCATCGCGAAATCACTTGTTCCGGCGCTGACGTTTCCCGTGTTAACCCTGACCGCATCGGTTGCGGCCATGCCTGTTGCGGCATCACCCTCAGGCGGAGCGAGAGGAATTCCCGCTTCAAGCTTTCCTGTCGGGTCAAGCAGAAGAGCGCCTTCTTTTGTCAGCTTTCCGGAGACCTGTCCGGCCACCAGCACCTTCGGGAAAACCTTCCTGATATCAAATCCGGTCAGCGCAAGGAACTTGTCAGCCATGTCGCTGTTGTAGTCCAGCCTGGTGCTGTCTATGGGGAACATTCCGGATGCATCGTCAATGCCGATGTTGTTTTCTCCGGTGAGAAGCCTGTTTACATAGGATGCAAGGGTCTCGACATGAGCTATGTCCTTGACATGTTCTTCCTTGTTGAGAATCGCCTGGTACAGATGGGATATACACCATCGTTGCGGGATGTTGAAGTTGAAGAGCTGAGTGAGTTTCTCTGCGGCCTCTCCTGTGATGGTGTTGCGCCATGTCCTGAAACCGCATAATGTGTTCCAGTTCTTGTCTGTCGGGATGTATCCGTGCATCATGGCCGATATACCGATTGCTCCGGTTGTGGTGAGCTCGGTTCCGAACTTCTGTCTGACATCGTCCTTAAGGCGGGAGAAGCATGTCTGAAGTCCCGTCACGATCTCATCGTAGTGGTACGTCCAGATTCCGTTCTCAAGCCGGTTCTCCCACTCGAAGTCTCCTGATGCGATGGGCTTGAATGACGTGTCGGTCATGACAGCCTTGATTCTGGTGGAACCCAGCTCGATTCCTATCACTGTTTTTCTCAGATCCATGTGCGCGGCCTCGTTGATTAGTATACTTATTATAGTATAACACCATGTCAGAGAAGAAAACAATACAAATATCTTTACAAATTTTCAAAGTGCGTTAGACTGAGAGTTAGTTGTATGAACAACTTGTAATGGCATTTTCAGTTGAAGAACGGTGCCTAATGCATTATTTTGTATATAGGGATTGGAAATAAAGGTCAGATGTCAAAGTATTCAGCTATTGCAGACAAATTAAAGGAAGAGATAAGTCTTGGCATGTACTCGGCCGCAGGGAAGCTTCCGACAGAGTATGAGCTCGTGACTCGCTTCAATGTGAGCAGACAGACAGTCAGGCAGGCGATCTCCAGCCTGAAGGCAGACGGTGTGGTCTATCAGGTCCAGGGTAGCGGGACCTATGTCTCAAAACCCACATCATCAGGGCGCAAGACTGTGGAGAGTGCATTCAAGAACATATTCGTGATCTGTACATACATCAGCGAATACATCTTCCCAAGCATAATCAGGGGAATAGATTCCACACTGGGTGGAACCGGATACAGGTTCAATCTGGCTGCCACCGGAAACAAGGTGGATGTGGAGAGAAAGATGTTGAGCGATGTAATTAAGCTTCAGGAGTGCGACGGCCTGATTGTCGAGGGATCCAAGACTGGTTTCCCCAATCCTAACATAAGCTTGTACAAGGCCCTGGAGGATCTTGGAATCCCCGTTGTCTTCCTCCACTGCGCATATCAGGAGCTTCCGGAATCGGTTGTCGTGGGAATGGATGACCGTCAGGGAGGAAAGATCGCAGCCGAGAGACTTGTGAGCGCAGGATGCAGGAAGATGCTCGGGATATTCAAGTCAGATGACCGTCAGGGTCTTTTGCGTTATGCCGGTTTCTCCGAGGGCATAATAGAGTCAGGGCTCAGCCTTGACTGCACCGAGGTCAGATGGTACACGACTGAGGATGCCCTGGATCTCGGGATGCGCATTGATGGGAGCATAATAAGGCTCATACAGAATTCCTCAATAGACGGGGTTGTCTGCTACAACGACCAGGTAGCCACCGCCCTTATCCGTGATCTTACGAGACTGGGCCTGAAGGTTCCGAAAATCATCAGCTTCGATTACAGCTATCTCTGCAGCAGCTCCACGGTGCCGTTTGAGTCACTTGGACACCGCAAGGAGGAGCTGGGTGTACTTGCTGCCCAGAAAATCCGCAACATGGCGGAAGGAAAGAGAGAGTCTTCTGTATATCTTGACTGGATTGTCTGAAATCAGAGGCTCTGGCGCAGGATGTCTATGACATCTTCCCTTG
>JAFZUN010000197.1 GCA_017618315.1 Spirochaetales bacterium | reverse complement strand
GAGCCCAAGATCATGTACATGGAGAAGGAGGCCTCAGAGTCAAAGACGGAGGCGTTCTTTGACATGGAGCAGAACTATCTGGATCTGGAGATGGATGATCCCAGACCCGATGTTCCCCCTGCACTTCCCACTTGTTTTGATCAGATGAAGGCTATTGCGGCAAAACTCTCAGCCGGAATCCCGTTTCTCAGAGTGGATTTCTTCTATGTGAATGAGACTGTTTATGTGGGAGAACTGACTTTCTTCCACTGCGGAGGACTGGCTCCCGTAAAGCCGGAGTCCTGGAACAGGCAACTTGGTTCCTGGATAGATATTCCGAAGGAAAAGAGACTCTGAATTATCGGATTTCCGGAAGCCTGATCCACTGCCCCAGCTTCAGATCCCAAATCTCAGGCTTCATTTTTGTAAGTCCGGACTGATGATAGAACGTGAGTTCACCGACATATATCTGTCCGTTTATGAAAAAGAAATCAACTCTCAGAAATGGTATGCCCTCAGACAGCTTCTCCGCCAGACTTCTCATCAGGTCAAAGCATTCAGGAAGCTGCGGGGGAACATCGGGTCTGGGATCATCCATCTCCAGATCCAGATAGTTCTGCTCCATGTCAAAGAACGCCTCCGTCTTTGACTCTGAGGCCTCCTTCTCCATGTACATGATCTTGGGCTCTCCGTTGAAGCAGAAGAACTTGTAGTCCCAGAGACAGTCATCATCACCCTGACTGAGGTATTCCTCTGCGATGATTTTCGGGCTTATGTTCTTGTACGGCCACTCCCTGTTGAAAACAAAATAGGATGTGCCCAGTGATTTTTCCAGTTCCTTTCCTGCCCTGTCCATATCCAGCTTTGACTTGTCTCTGCAGATAATAACCGTTCCGCTGTCATGGTTGCACTTGAGGACAAACTGATCCGGAAGCGCATCAAAATCAATGTCACTGAACCTGTCCCATACCCCGAGAAGCGGCACCACATACTGCTGCCCTACTTTATCCGCGACATACTTTTTGGAAAGGTACTTATCCGCCATGATGGTGTACTCATCTCTTCTGTCATGGAGCTTGAGCCACTGCAGTTTCTCACAGAACGTTCTGGGATCATCAAGGTTAAGATCATAGCCCATGTCGGCCTTGAACAGCATCCTCAGATAATCCTCATCAGACATTCCTTTATAAAGACCGAGCTTTGTGTTCACATGGATCCTGAAATCCTTGTCCCTGAAATATCTGATAAGCCTGTTCATTTACCCTTCTTAAGAACTTCCGTCAGTAGCTCTTCCCATTTTCTTCCGATCTTTTCACTTGAGAAGTCTCTTTCCATCAGGCTCTTGGCGGCAGTCCCGATTTCGAACCTCTTCTCCCCGGGCATCTCTGCAATCTTCATGATTTTGTCAGCCAAAGCACTCGAATCACCAACTTGAACAAGAAAACCGTTTTCACCGTCGGTGATAAGATCTGAAGGGCCTGTCTCACAATCGGTCGAAACACAGATAAGACCGCTGGCCATTGCCTCCATGAGCGAGTTGGGCATCCCCTCATATTTGGAGCTCATCACAAAAAGGTCACTCTTTTCATACTCGGAAAGGATATCCTGGGTCCAGCCCTTTAAGGAAACAACACCCTGAAGTCCGGCATCACTGATTTTCTTTTCAATCAGACCCCGGTCATCACCCTCGCCATAGATATCAAGCTTCAAATCAGGGTATCTCTCATGCACAGCCTTCATGGCATCAATTGCCATGGGATAATCCTTCTGGTCATCAAGTCTTCCCGCCATGATTATCCTGGAGAACGGTCTGCCGTAATCATGGGCTGAGACAGCAAGAGCCGAATCAGAGACCGGATTGGCAATAACCTTGCAGTTCCTCCACCCGCAGCTCTCCGGAAGAAGTTTTATCTGCCCCTCAGTCTGCATGACAATGCAGTCAGCATGCCTGAACCACAGCCTGTTAAGGAAGCCCCGTGAGCCGCCCTCCTCAAGCAGGTTCAGCGGATTGACTCTGGCAGACGCGATTTTCCTGAATCCCATTCCAAGGGAAGAGATGAACATGCCGTAGCCACCCTCAAGAAAACCCACTGCCACATCAGGATTTACCTTCTTGATCAGCTTCCTGAGCATGAGAACCCTTTTTGGTCCTGATATTCCGTCATATTCATCCTGGGAATCAGCCAATGAGAGCAACTGTACCTTCTCATTTATCGGGTATTCGTCCTCATAGCGTCTGAAGACAATCAAAGACACATCGTGCCCGAAATCTGCAAGCTGGTTGGCTACAACAGAGATCACACGTTGTGCCCCGCCATGGCTCAATGTCCCGGTGACAAAAAGGATTCTCATATTATCATCCGATCTCAATGGTGGCTGGTTCCCATACGAAAGAGTACCAGTAAGGTGTGGTCACGACTATGAAGACAAGATATGCGAACAATGCCAGATAGATGGCAATTCCGAACTTGTTCATCAGTGCCCTGTTCTTGTTCCTGACCATGGCGTTGGGGAGCAATATCATCGCAAACGGAAGATACATCGACATCCCCACTCTGGCAATTAACTCGACGTATACGCTTACACACATGAACAGAAGTGCCAGACAACTCAGCCAGAACGATACAGAATCCTCACGTGGTATCTCTTCTGAATAATCTGTAATGAAGATTACAAATCCAAGAAGACCTGTAAGGACAATGATCATCTCCTTGAAATCAATCACATTGTTCAGATAGCCTTCTTTTCCCAGAACCGACATGGCCCAGGGAATTACATTCTTGGTAAGAAGAGGAACAATCCCCAGCATTGACAGGGAAACTATGATGCCTGCAATCGCTGTCTTCTTTGTCAGTTTCACATAAGAGAGCGGATAAATCAGGATGAAGGACATCGCGGTCCTGTGGAACCATGTTGCAAGAGCAACAAGAAGAAGGAACCTCAGCGGCTTCTTCTCCACAACAAATGTGAATGCAAAAAGAAGGATGGCAAATGCGAATGACTGCCTAATAATGTACGTGTGGTCTGTGAGACCGCCTATGCAGAGATAAAAGAAAAGGCTGAAAGCCGGGGACAACGAGTTCTTCCTGATGAAGAAGAACAGGCTCACACATACAAATGCAGCATGAATACACAGAAGTACATTTATGTTCCCGCCGATGTGTGAAATGAGCCATGTAAGCCAGGTATAACCACTCTCCATACCGGTGACGTCACTGACATGGATGAACCTGGTGCTCTTCAGCATCTCCATGAAGGAAACGTCTTTCGTCAGTTTCAATGAATAATCGTAATTCGGAAGATCATAGAAGCCGAACGGGTTCCTTAGACACAGCAGAACAAAGATGATACCCAGGGTGATGTAAAGGATAATATCGTCACGCTTCTCATTCTTTCTGAAAAGCATGTATGCGCCAGGTACAATCAAAGCCAGAATAAAATACACGAACATAGCTGAAGTTTATAATAAAACCATCAAAAAAGCACCTGCTATTGTTCGCCGGTCTCCTGCCTGTTTTTCCTGATCTTTTTCAGGATACCGCGTGCAGAGTCAATGAACAGCGGATCCCTGAGGATCAGGAGCATCAGCGCATAGACGACAATGCCCGAGACAGCGATGATGAAGGTGTTTATTATTGAGGAAGACAGCTTACGGGCCACCATTCCGACAGAGACGAACATGACAAGGCCTGCTATGGCATAGTTGATTCCCAGAGAAAGCATCTTCCGGATGCTGAGGATCTTTCTCACGAAATAGAACTGGATCAGAAGTGTTATGAATTCGGAAAGAACGGATGCGTACGCGGCACCCCGGGCCTTCCATTTGGAGATGAAGATGAGATTCAGGATCACATTGAGCACGGCCCCTGTGACTACAGTCACCGTGTATTTCTTCTCCTGCTCAGTGGGAATCAGGTAATTGTAGCCCAGAAGATCCGTCCAACCGTGAATGATAAGCATCACACACAGGATCTTCAGAAGCGGAATCACAGGATCATAGCCAGGTCCGAAAAACCACGGCACCATGTTGTCTGCAATCACGGCGACTCCGAATGCGGAAGGAATTACCAGGAACCACAGGAACCGGACATTCTTGTATACATAATTGCAGACTCCCTCATAATCCCGCTTCTTGTGGCAGAAACTGATACGCGGAAGAAGAACCGTCCCCATGGCGGTGACAAGCGGGAAGATTGTCCTGACAATGGATGTGGCTTGCTCATAGTAACCGTTCTCAAAGGCATCATTGGTGATCCATCCGATCATCGACTTGTCTATCCTGTAATAGATATGGACGGCGATAGATGGGATGAAGAGCATCAGGATAGGCTTGAAGTTTCTGAAAGGCTTAAGCTCCTTGAGAGGCACCCTGCAGAGGTATTTCCTGAGCTGCGGAAGAAGCATCACTTCTGAAAGCATGGCAAGACCCACATGGATGAACGCATAGAGCAAAAAATCCTCACGGGTTTTGACAAAGCAGAAGATACAGATGATTGTAAGGACCTTCAGGATGACGTTCCTCAGGACAATCCTGCCGAACTCCTCCATTCCCTGAAAGAACCATGTCACATCGACCATTGTGGCAATGATTGCCATGGTGAAGATCCAGTAAAGGACAGAGTTCATGTAAGCGGCGAACACAATGTAAACGACAAGAACCGTGCCGGAGATGGCAAGCGATGTTATCTTCGTGTTCCAGAAAGCCTTTGTCCGTTCAATGACATTGTCCTGGTGGAAGGATATTTCCCTATGTCCGTATACAGAGATCCCCATTATGGCGAACAGCTCAAAATAAGAGACTATGGATTCCGTGAAGCTGAATACGCCTATGTTGTCTGCACCAAGGACCCTTGCAAGGTAAGAAGCCGTGATCAGCGGTGTTATCACCGTCAAGGCCTCATAGAGGACATTGTAGATGTAGTTCTTGTTTACCTTGTTCATCTCTTCCTGTAGCTTGCCTTGGCTCCACATGAGAGCTGGATGTCAGTGTTGCTGTCATAATATATCAGACATGCATCCGCAAAAAGGGTGCAGTTGATTTTTCCCGGAAGATCAAACGAATAACTCACCCCCACGTCAGACAATGAGACAGCTGTGATCTCGCCGGACAGAAACACATCAGAGAACATACCCGGGATGTATCTGTCATATTTGGTGAAGCTTCCGTTAAGAATCACGCTCTGGTTGGCATAAACATGAAGACCGTCTCTCTTGTATTCGGCATCAAACCTGAACCCGAGTGTGTCGCCTCCAAATCTGAAACCCATATACGTGAAGGCCGGAATTGACAGGTAGTTGTCCGATATCCTTGATCCGGTTGCGATGATGAAATCAGGAGCATCACGCCTGTAAAGTGCAGGAGTTGCATACACGGCCTCAAAATTCATGTCAATGAGCCCTTCTCCCGCAGCAAACAGGTATTCGGCACCGATTGTCAGACCGGCTGCCAGATCCTCATCGGCAGAATCCTCAAAGAACGGGACAGACCCCTGGTCCACCACAAGCTGAGAGTACAGCTGCAATCCGGAGCAGGGAGCATACTCGAACTCGACATGCGCTATTGCATTGAACTGACCAGAGTTGACGTTGTTGTGGAAAAGGTTCGCCGGATTCATGTACTGGAAATCCGCAAAATGAGTTGCCAGATACATCACGTTCTCGCTTATGGCAAGCTTCATATTGTCCATCATCTGGACCTCAAGCCTGTGCGAGAGAAAGAACCTTCTTGACTGGCCATAATCCCTTGTGTCGTTGTTTCCTCCAAGGTAAGCTTCAGGCGCCATGATGGTGAAGTCAAAGGCAAAAGCGCTGTTGAATGTCTTTGCGCTTATGTAATGGTACCTCTCAACATGCTCGTCATAGATGAAGTTCCCCATCCTGGATCTTCCCCAGACCTTCCTTCCCCTGTAGAAGCCTATTGAGAAACCATCACATGCATATGTCAGGTATGCTGCCCTGGGCGTCTCCAGATCAGCAGGTCCAATTCCGTTGAAGACAAAGACCGGACTGTAGACTTCCGAACTTGATGAGACCCTCACATCCTCAAGCTCTCCGCTGAAGCCGAACTCGTTTGCCGCATCACCGACTCCCTCGTAAGTCTTGCCTAGAGAGTTCTCAACATAATCACGTAGTGACACAATGGTGTCTCCGCTTCCCGCCCTGCTCAGACCATAGGTAAGCTCCAAATGAAAGTAGAAACCTTTCTGATAGGCATTGATTCCGGCATAAGCCAGGGGATTTCTTTCCGTGTACCCGTAATTCCAGTACTCCTCCAGACAGAAATCACTGTTGGAATGGACATAGACCTCAGGTGACAGTGAGAACTCGACAAACAGGTCATGATCTTTGTCCGCACAGATGATGGCTGATATCTCGTCATAGAGCTTTCTGGCATGGCTGCTTAGGGCTGATATGTTTATCTTCGAGAGCTCGGATCTGGCCTCAGACACCGTCCACGGTCTTGATGTTGACGGAGTGGTATGTCCGCAGAGCAGAAACAGGTCATCAAACAGATCATAGACTCTGCTCCCTACAGGTATGACCTCTCCTGCTCCCGAATATCTGATATCCGGCTGATACAAGGAAAACACCGGAAGGACTCCGGCTGCCAGAAACAGGATAATCAGAAGAAGGACACGCCTTGCCCGAATCATCATTAACCTCGGGTCACTTAATAGAAGTAATGCAGTCCGATGAACAGCTCGAACTCGACATCGGTTAGTCCGATTTCTCCCCTCATCCAGTTCATGAGGTCCTTTGCATTGAATCCCAGGGATCCTCTGATGGGGAAGCTCGGGTAGTCGTCCAGGACTATGATTCCCTCTCCGCCAATGGTCACCATTGTATCAAGACCGTCATCATCGTTGCTTCCGACAAAAATGTCCATGAACGGCACGGCATATGTGCTGCAGAAATCACTGATCCTGATGAAATTGAAAAGCATGTCCAGATTCAGGATCATCCCGAACTTCCTGTATCTGTTGATCTCCTCGTTGTCGTTCCTGATGCCCCTGAGTTTCTCGGAATATGCATCCTCGTAATTGATGTTGAGAAGCGTGTTGGCCCATTTGAAGTCAAGCCTTGCGGAAGGATTGAACCATGATGTGACCGGATAATGGACAGTGGCACTGCCGGTCATGGAAGAAGAATGTGTCTCCTCAAAGAAAGAATACGTGTCAGATGCCGTCAATGCGAACACAAATCCCTTCCTGAAATTGTTCTCAAGCCAGTTTATTGATCCGTATGAGAACGGAAGCGTTGTGACCAGGTACGGGTCAAGCAATGCCGGAGCAATATAGTACGGGAAATAGATTGTCACACTCGGAGTGAACGAAACCTTGCTGAAAAGAGCAAATCCCCTGCTGATTCCGAATCCAGGCTTGAATGAATCGAGTCCGTCATCAAATCCTGTCTGCGATGTGGCGTAAGAAATCGTTGTGGTGATTCCGTAAAGGTTATCCAGCTTGTTTGTGAAAACTGTATTAGTGGCAAAAACCTCACTGCCGAAATAGTATGTGAGTGTCGTAGAGAGCGTCGGACTGCTCAGACTCTCATTCTTGAATTTGATACCTATAGTGTCCGTGATGTTGTCCGGAACAAGCCTGAACATCTCCTCAGTATCGGGAACCATGTTGAAAGATAAGGAGTTGCTCAGACCGATCTTCTCAAAGTCATAAGCGGCTCCCAGACTTGTGTTGACGGATCTTAATGACCATCCGTCCGTAGCCGCTCCCCCCTTGGGACCGACCTCAAAGGAGACTGAGCCGTTCAGGTTCACACCTCCGAGATTGATGTCGGATATCGCAGCTTTGAGATTCGCATATGAGGATGCCCAGTCCGCAAAGTACAGACGTCCCTCATGGGTCAGCGACAGAGTTGCCTGCTTGATTTTCATTGAGCTGATTGTCAGGTCCCATCCCAGGTCACCCTCCTTGAAGGTGTTGTTCTCCTGAGACAGATATACATTAGCCTCCATGGTGGCGAATGTACCCAGGAAGTTGGAGTCCATTGCCTTGACCTTCAGCTCAAAACCGTAGTTGGAGTCGTACTTGGGGAAAGGAAGGATGATGAATGTGCGGGCATCGTCGATATAAATCACGACATCGGCCATGAAGACATCGCCTCCCATGTCCTCAAGCGTGTAGGTGAAACCAACCTCATGGAAGATCCTCTTGTTATAGAGCTGCTGGCGCTTGTCGGCCACATGTGCCTCCATCTCCTCAAGTGTTCCGAATGTCGCTCCGGGCGCTCCCACAAACTCGGACAGGGCTGTATCCGTTGTCTTTCCCTTGATGTTGAATGAATAGCTTCTGATTGTATATGTTGCAGCAAATAGGTTGGCCGTCACGAACAGCAGCAGAACCGTAAATGCTAGTCTTCCCTTCTTCATTTAAAAAACTCCAAGAATTTTTGTGTGCGTATTACAAACAATGACATTATATATTAAGTTACATTACAGTCAATGCTTGTTGAAAAACAGCTGTGGCTGTAGTATTAAGCCATGAAGAGATTACTGTTATGTCTGCTTTGCATTGTCCTGGGTACACTGAGTTGTTTCTCCGCAGTCTCCCAGAGGATTTATCCTGTTGACAGCACTGCATACAAAGTTATTTCAGACATCTACCTTCTCACAGGCCATGCAATGCCGTCATCTTCAGGACCATGGAGCGCTTCTGAGCTCCTTGCCATGGCAAAAGCAGTCTCACAAGATGAGGTTCCGGCCTTTCTTCGTGAGAGCTACAACAAGTTGATCAATGAGCTCGAAAAGGATCTTTCCATAGACCTCGGAAACATCTCAATGCAGTTCAACGCAAGCGCCACACTGGAGCTGTATTATCACACCAACACTGAAGGTTCTGTCAGGATTGACAATAACAGCATATCAGAGAAAGCCTTTGTCGGAACTCAGAACTGGGCATTCGACATGGTCCACTCCTCACCCTTTGTCCAAATTGACTTCCAGTTCGATGTCTGCGACTCCATCTATCTTTATCTTGGAATTCCGTTCAAAAGCGGGTTCCACGCCGGGACGGGATTTGAGAACGAGGTTGGTGCGACAAATCTCGGAAGCAACATCCCGGGACTGAAGACAATCGGAAACGGAGCCTCATTCTCAATTGACCCGAACTGGCCATATAGGGCTTTTGCCTCCTTCGGCGGCAAGGCATGGAATGTCCAGATAGGCCGTGACAGGCTCAACTGGGGTCTTGGGAAGACAGGAAACCTCGGAATAAGTGACAATCTCCCCTTCCATGACATGCTGCGATTCACTGCATTCTCAAAAAGCTTCAAATACACATTCCTGATCAGCTCATTCCCGCACAAGGTCAATTTCTATGACCCGTACAGGGGTTCTGATATGAGAGGAAACGTGGAGAAAGACCCGCTACAGGGAATCAGCCTCTATGCCGCGCACAGGATCGAGGGTCGTTTCTTCAAGGACAGGCTCTCTCTGTCACTCACAGAGGCAGTCATGTACTGCTCTGAGACTGCTACTCCGGATCTCAGATTATTCAATCCTGCCACAATCTTCCATAATTTCTATGAGCCATCCAATGCAAACTCCACGTTGGTCATAGAAATTGACGGGACTCCCTTCAAAGGTCTGAATATCTATGCGCAGTATATCCTTGATGATCTGGCGGTTCCCGGATCAGAAGATGCAGGAGGCCCGGACTTCTCGGGTTATCCCAATGCCATGGGTTTTCTTGCGGGTGCAAGATATGCCACGGAGGCATTCGACGGTCTTCTCACATTCAATATTGAAGGTGCCTTCATTAATCCTTACACATACCTGAGGTACAATTCGGATCCGAACAATCCGTCATCAGAGGCCTATGGTCTGGACTACATCGTGTCCACAAGGACATATGTCACCGGCTCAGGTGCTGATGACAGCCTTGTATACGATGAATACTTTCTCGGCTACAGGTATGGCGGTGACTGTGCAGTGGCAAACCTGAATGTAGAATGGAAGAGGCCGGGCTTGATTGCCATATCCTCAAATATCTTCTTCATGGCGCACGGCACACATGACAAATGGACAAGGTGGGATAATGTGGGTGGCAGCGGGCAGGCCCAATGGGAAGAGGCTTCCGTAACTCCCACGAGCACGCATGAGACCGGAAACTACAGGTATGACACATCAGACCGCAATGCCGTCTGCCATACTCTGGACATCGGACTTGGTTGCAACTGGACAATTAACGAGAATCTCAGCCTGTTCGGACAGGCAGATTATATATCTCTTTGGAACAGCTTCAACAAACAGGACAATGATGAGCAGGATTTCCAGCTTGTTCTGGGCGCAAAGTATTCACTTTGACTTTGAAGTGATTATGGGATTATAATTTGAAATATGAAAAAGAGGGAGAACACCTTTGAGAAATACCAGTTCAAGCTGAGACTGGTATTTGATTTTTTCTCGACACTCATCGCTTGGTTCTCAGCATATTACATAAGGTTCTTTGTTCTTCCCGGCGGAATGCATGATTCTCTGCTGCTTTTCTCCGTCTTGTCCGTCCTTGCGGTATTCTCCACTTTCTTCTTCCTTTTCTACCATGATCTCTATGAGCCTTCGGTCCTTGCCAGATGGAGGACTGAGCTCGGTTCCATTGTCAGGGTCTCCATTGACGTATTCATGGTCTTCGTTGTTTTCTACTACTATCAGTTCGAGATCAAGGTCAGCCGAATCGCTTTGCTGCTGTTTCTGGGGACATTGTTTATCTTCCTTTCCATCGGAAGAAGAATCTGCAACATCATAATAGGAAAGAAGGTCAAAAGCGGACAGTTCATCCAGAGAACCCTTATTGTCGGATACGGTAAGAAGGTCACTGATTACTACAGCTCAACAGTTGAAAGCGGAGACGGATCCAGAATCAAGTTCGTGGGCCAATATATGGGCGCCGAGAAGGTCGGGGATCTGCCTCAGATAAAAGCTGCCTCCCTTGCTGATGCCGTCAGGGAGAACAACGTAGACATCGCGGTGATCGGTTTTCCCCCTGAGGATTCCAGAAACAGATTGGAGGCAACCAATCAGGGCATGGAACTGCTCAACGCTAAGGTGTTCCTGCTCACAGACATCCCCAGATCCTATGCAGGATCAAAGATCACTGATTTCTACTCTATCCCGACAGTACAGGTCAACAGCTCAGAACTCTCGTTGGGCAAGCGTTTCGTCAAACGCACATTTGACATTGTGACCTGCTCACTGGCCGTGATTCTACTCTCCCCGCTTTATCTGATCATTGCACTTCTGGTCAAGCTCTCCTCCCGCGGACCTGTCTTCTTCAAGCAGGACAGGGTCACAAGGGATGGAAAAGTGTTCAAGATGCTTAAGTTCAGGTCAATGAGGATTGACATGCCGGAGCAGAACGGACCGCACTGGACGGAAGAAAATGACCCCAGAATCACAAAGATCGGAAAGCTTCTCAGAAAGACCAGCCTTGATGAGATTCCGCAGTTCTTCAATGTGCTTGGTGGATCAATGAGCCTGATAGGACCTCGTCCCGAGCGCCCAGAACTGGTTGAGGAGTTCAAGAAAACAGTTCCCGGTTATGATCTGAGACATCGTGTCAAGGCAGGAATCTCCGGCTGGGCTCAAGTAAACGGACTGCGCGGGAACACATCAATCGAGGAGCGCGTGAGCTATGACCTGTCCTATATCAGGCACTGGACACTGCTTTTCGACGTGAAGATTGTAATTCTTACTTTCTTCAAAGGTTTTATCAACAAAAACGCATATTAATTGGTGGATATATGAAACGTTGTGTATTATTGCTGGCAATTCTGTCTCTTGGGGCCGTTCTTTTCGCCGCACCCTCCCTTTCAAGCCTATTCCCGTATTTCTCCGAATCACAGATCCTGCAACTGAAGGATGGCACGACATTCGAGGCCTACACCAATGAAGGCCAGAAAATCGCAGATATCGCTCCTCTCGGGAGTCTTGGAAGAGACAAGGCACTGATCGGTGACAGGCTGTACAAGGGCTTCTCGGTCGCAGCCCTCTCGTTCATCCCCTATCCTGCCAAATACCAGAGCATGAGCGAAGAGGAAAGAAGGGTTGCACTGTACAACATAATCAGAAGCGTTTCCACCCAGAAAGGACTCCAGTACATCTCTCATCTCGAGGGAGACAAACCCACCACCCTGTTTGAGGACTCATACATGCTGAGCAACCCTGACAGCACAAAGAGCAGAATCGATGATCCTGTCTCAACCGAGGTGCCTGAGAGCTACAGCTGTTACTGTTACCAGAAGGACAATCGTTTCGGAAAGAATGTCTACTCTGTCAAATACACCATCAGGAATACTGATTTTCTGATGGATATCAACAATTACTCAAAGATGAAGTACATGGGGTTCACCTGTGTCGATAAAGGTGCACTGAACATGTATCTGGAGGTCGTTGAGGCAGAAGAAGGCTTTGTCCTCTATACAATGGCGATTGTCAAGGACAGGGAGCCGGAGGTCAGGGTATTGTTCATCACAGTTGATCTGCCCAGTGCATTCATGAGAAGAATCACAGCGCTCAAGAACTGGCTTACACAAAGGGTCAATGAATGAAACGGCTCATCACTCTGATTGTCTTGGCCATTATAGTATCGGTATCTGTCTCGGCATTTCCTCTAGATCCTGCTGACGTCAATCCGTTTGACAGGACGGTCATGATGCCATACAGCAAGCCACTGAGCGATGTCTCGCTGGGAATCGGTTTTGCGGCAGCCCTCACACCTGCGGTGCTATTTACAGAGCCTGCAAGCGAGTATCTGACAATCGGGGTAATGTACGCGGAAGCTCTTGTACTCTCATTCGGCACAAAAGAGCTGATCAAACACCTTGTTACAAGGGAAAGACCGTACATGTATGATCCTGACACCCCGCAAAGTCTTGTTGAGTCAGATAAACACGACAAGTCGTTCTTGTCCGGACACACAACATATGCCTTCACCGGGGCAGCCTTTGCAAGTTATGTTTTCTGCAAATACAATCCGGAGTCAAAATGGCGTATTCCAGTCATTGCGGCATCTTTCTCTCTTGCAACAGCAACCGCTGCACTTCGTGTTGCCAGCGGAAACCACTTCATGACAGATGTCATTGCAGGCGCATTACTAGGAACCGCCATAGGAATAGCGGTCCCTGCCCTGCATACTCTCCTTGCCGATAAGGACATCACGGTAAGCGCATCACCGTTCGGCCTTGTCTTCTCAAAGAGCTATTAATCTCACTTGAACAGCTTATTCCAGTCAACGTCACACACTGCGATTGATGCGCCGACGTTTGCCTTGAAAGCCTGTGTCCCGTGGGTGATGTCAGCGGTGAAGGCCAATGAGGCATCAACCTTGAAGCCTTCCTGCAGATAGTACGAGCAACCGGCCTCAAGCATAAGGACATCCGTGACTGGCTCGGAAAGGTCATACGGGGTCTCCAGATGCTCGTTGAAGTATTCCTTGTTGTACGGGCTGTCTATTCCGTATGAGCCGCGTCTGAGGTATTCGACGCTTGCATAGGCGCTTAGAGGATTGTCCACATATTCAACATAGAGCCTGTTCAAGAGCGAGTCAGGACCGTATTTGAATCCGAGGAAGAAGGCGTTCTCATCAAAGCAGTAACCGGAACCGGCAAAGCTGATGAACTGGTACGGGGATGCATACTTTCCTACGCTGTGGTTCCTGTTATACATGAACTTTGAGCAGTAGTAGATCTCATAGCCGATGTTCAGGCCTGTATTGACCTTGAATGTATCTTCCCTGAGCGCGTAATCCTGATAGTTGAATTTTGAGGATTTGACCTCTTCTCCTTTCAGGAGGTTCAACTCGACTCCGGCAATGACACCGATGGCAGCAGGTTTGGCGCTGTTGAACTTCTGATCTCCCTTGTTCTCATGAGGAAGGTCATAGTCATCCATGGTGAAATTGGCAAAAGTCCTGACCGGACCGAACTTCCCTTCTGCGGTGAAGCTGAGCATGACGTTTGAAAAATCATCCTGATAGTTGTCATGCCACACAACCGTGGGTGAGAAATCAAGCAGGCTCGGATCCTTGCCGTAGACCACATTCAGCTCGGCGAATGAGAACCTGAGCTTCTGGTTCTCCATTGCGAACTTATGTGTGAACACAGTCTTGGGACCCCATGTCTTGTACTCGGGATCAGCAGTATAAGTCGCATCGAGGTACTTGCCGTAGTTGAGGAAATACTTAAAGGCTATTCCGGTAAATCCATACCAGAACTTCCACTCGTTCTTCATAGGGATGTTTATCTGCACATAGGCATTGTCAAGGAATGGCTGGGAATCAGCGATTGCCATGTCATAGGTAGCAGGACCCCACTTGATCTGCCTGCGTCCGACAGAGGCATAGAATCCGCCGTCTGAGGAGCGGTAGTCGATATATCCCATTCTTGGAAAGTTAAGCTCTATCATATGTGTCAGGAAAGGGATGTTGGAGAAGTTTCCCTCATTTCCGTCCCTGAAATAAATAAGCGTATCCTGCCTGATGTCCATAATGAACACAACACCGAACTTGTCACCCTGTGCGACAAAACCCAGATCAAGGATGCTGGGATCCTTGAAAGCCTCAAGCCAGTAATCCTGTTTTGTCATGTACCAGTCGTCAAGCTGGGCTCCCTCTGACTTCTTCCATCCGATGTTGTTGTAGTAGCCTTCTGTTTCCACGTCTGCGGCTGGTGTGTTGTCAAATTTGAAGTAAGGCTTGAAATTAACCACACCTTTCACCTCCGCGAAAAGTGACATGGCCACAGCAAGCAGGCATATTGCCAATAATACTCTCTTCATCTCTCTCTCCTCTAAATCGATACTGTCATTCCAAGGGTCAGCTGGATATCAGCTTCATGATCGGAATAACTTCCGTTGTCCTTTATGTAACTCCATCTGTTTATCCAGTCCAGCTCTCCGTCAAACGATACTCCGGGCCAATTGAATAGCCTCTCAAGATCCGCGTTGAATTCAAGTCCCGCAATCACACTGCGCCTTATGATATCTCCTGACGGAGTTTCTCCGGAGTAGTTGGCATCGCCCTCGTTTTTCCCGTCAACGTTATGGCTCATGTAGATGTTCATGGCACCATGATCCATTCCCCTTGCGAAAAGGCTCACGCTCCAGTGATCCAGGCTCTTGTATGTGCTTCTGAGCTCAAGCATCATGCAGTCTCCCCCATAAGGGAATCCGATGTAGTCAAAGAACGGAACATGTCCGCCGCCGAATGTGTGGTCAAGTGCACCATGGCTCCAGTAACGGTTCACACGGACAAAATCGACAATGTCCCTCCTGTAAAGCAGTGGCGTGGTATATGCGAACTCCGCATAGCTTGTAAGCACCCCGTTTCCTGCTGCCACGGTGTATTGGACACCAGCGACAAAACCAGATGAGTCACTTTGGCTCTCACCCTCATAAGGGGCACGGGCCTGATCCAGCGCGAACTGTCCGTAAACCTCAAGACCGGGAATTATCAAGGCATTGACCTCCGCATAGGCAAGAGCATTGAACATACTGCGGTTGTTCAAGTTGTGGTAGATGAATGCGGGATTGAAGAAAAGCAGCTCGAAGGTTTTGTACTTATACATGACATTCTCGCTGATTGTCAGGGAAATCCAGTTCAGGATCCTGAACTGGAGAGTGTGGATCATGAAGATCCTGCCCTCTTCCGAGGCATGCTGCTCATTGTCTGAGACTGTTGTGTTCAGGAACATCAGGACCCAGTCATATTTGAAATAGTTACTGAAGATTGACAGCCTTGCATAATCACTGAAGTGATGATTGTCCACCAGAAGGTTGCCGAAACGGGCATTGCCAAGGCTAAGCCTGTCCCTGCTGATTGACAGGTTCCATGTCTTTCCTCCCAACGAGAAGATGGCCTGTTTTGGCCAGATGAATGAGAAATTCATCGTATTAATGAAGAACGAGGTAAAGAATGGCTCAGTGAAAGCATAAGATTCTTTGACATAATGAGAAGTCTCATCAACCTTGTATGAGGCAACATAACCGTCATCCGAGACAAGGCCATCAGCGATATAGTTTCCAAAGCTGTCGTTGTAGTCTGCCCTGCTCCATTTGTAATGGATGTCACTTGTTGTGTAGAAGTAATCCCATGCAGTGAATTCGAAATGAGCCCGCATCAAGCTCTTTCTCTCCTGATAACCGCGCTCCCAGTCATCCTCAGTGGTAAAATCCTCTGAATTGGAATGAGCATACATCTCAAGTCCGAACTCTATACCTGTGTCCATCTGAAAATCAGAGCCGAACTTCCAGCGCAGTCCCTTATCCAGGATTGACAGGATCTCATCATAAAGCTTCCGCGCCACTCCCGAGAGTGAAGACCCGTCTATCCTGTCAAGTATCATTCTGGCCTCAGCATCAGACCAGGGACGGTTGGAGGACGGGCTGACAAGTCCGCAAAGGGAATACAGAGCATCCATGTCAGCATATATGGGAGAATCCAGAGTATATGTCAAAGCATTAACGGGATTCACATCCGCAGCCAATGCAGATGCGGTGAAAAAAAACAGGATCAATGAAAATAAAAGAATTCTTTTATTCATGAACCATAGTATATAATACCTGCAGGAGAGTTACAAACATGAAAAGAATTGCAGCAATCACAATCCTTCTTCTTGTCTGTGCATTCGCTTCTTTTGCACTGACAAACAACATGCAGAAAATCTATCCGACCACAAGCGAGGAATATCAGGTTATCAAGTTCCTGTACATTGCACAGGGTCACAGCCTCCCGTCCACGACAGGACCATGGAGTGCGGATGAGCTTGCCGAAATGCTTCTGGTCATTGACAAGAATAATCTGGACAATGTTCAGAGATCCATGTATGACAAGGTGGCAGATGCCCTTATTGCCAGACCTGAGGTCGATCTGGATAAAGTGGGATTCAACTTCAACGGATACCTGACACTTGAGATGTATGCCCACACAAACACTGATGGCCAGGAACGACAACTGGTCTCTGGGACAAGATCGATAACGGAGAAAGCATTCCAGGGCAACCATTGGATATACAACGAGAGAGACCAGCAGGGTTTCCTCAATTTTGAGCTTGAGACATTCGCCACAGACCACTTCTATGCCCTCTTTCAGGGAACGGTGGCCAACAGCTGGCACAGTGATGATGATTACACAGAGGAGCTCGGAGTCAGCAACATCTCAACCAACATCATCGGCCTGAAACACCTGAAGTTCAATCTGGCGTACTTTGACGGAAACTGGCCATACAGGGCATTCCTTTCAGCAGGAGGAGAGAACTGGAACATCCAGATCGGCCGTGACCGTCTCTCTTGGGGTCCGGGAGAGTCCGGAAACCTGGCCATCAGCGACAACATGCCATGGCAGAACTACGGAAGGATCACCACATATACAAACAATTTCAAATACACATTCCTGACCAGTTTCTATCCGCATCCAGTTAACTATTGGGATGAACAGACACAAGGTGCAGAAAATCCGCACTGGCATGGAATGAAAAACTCCTACTGGAATAATGGAGTCACTGGCGCATACAGGGGCCTTAGCATGTATATCGGCCACAGGTTCGAGATTAGGTTCCTCAATGACAAGTTCACGTTTGCCGCCACAGAGGGTCTGATGTACATGTCGGAGGACAACACAATTGATGCCAGGGCTCTGAACCCACTGAACTTCAACCACAACAACTACATCGCACGCAACTCCAACTCCACTTTGGAGCTTGAGTTCAACTACACTCCAATCAACGGCCTTAACGTCTACGGCGAGATGATAGTGGATGAGATCGCGTTCCCCGGTATTGAGACACCGCCTTCAGAGACAGAGAGAAAGAATCCCAACGCCCTGGGATTCCT
>JAFZUN010000196.1 GCA_017618315.1 Spirochaetales bacterium | reverse complement strand
TTGCATAGTGGGTATATACCCCTGTTTGATTTCGTTTTTTTTCGCGTGTGACTGTCTGCCCGGTGTATGTTTTGAGGACTGTAGGGATTTTAATCCCCTTTACCCCCTGTCCACGGTGATACCTCACGGTGACAAAGCTGACAGACGGATGACATCTGAACTCAGTTCCTGTCACCAGGTCTTTTTCTTTCGGTGAATGAAGTTGGAGACCAAAGGTGACAGCAGTGACAGCCTCCCCGATTCCACGCTTATATATACACGCGGAGAAGACTACCAGCCTCTCTGTATCTCCTGCTTTTGTTTTTTCTCCTGAGAAGTTGATATTACTGTCACGTCTGTCACCGAGGCGTGATAACTCCTTGGACTCAAAGCTGTTGTCAAGGTGACGGCAAAGAGTTTGGACTACCTCCATTCTGTCACTTCTGTCATGCACGTGTCTCATCCGCACCTCCATCAGTTCCCTTTGTGAAAGCTCTCCAGTAGTGATCCCTGACATGGGGAATAAGCCATAGGTTCTGGAAGTAAGTTCCGTTCTTCTTGTGCACGGTAATCTCGCTGTAGCTCTTGCCGAAACAATCTGCGATGGTCTCCCTGAATTCCTTGATGCTCTTGGCATAGCCGTTGTTGTAGTCCGAACACCATTCGCGATAGACATCATAGATTCGGCTGACTGTTTCGTATGAAGCGTAGGAAGGAGAGACCTTATCTGTCATGCACTCGGCAAGAAATGCCTTGACGGTGTTGTTCTCTGACATGTATCTGTCCCTCTCGACAACTACATAGCTGGGCTCAGAGAATCTATATCCGTTGGCAATAACTCTCTGCAGGGCTTTGACCGCTTTGTATACTATTCCTTCACGCTCAGCGTACATTTTGTCCAGCAGGCACTTGTCCTGTTCTTCCTTGGGAATGACATTGACACAGTGTATGGGCAGGATCCTTTCGTAGACCCATCTGCCGTCATCACCTCCGAACTTGGGCAGCCGGTTCATGCAGAACCACAGCATCCCGGAATAGGTGTATTCGAACCCCTGCTGCCCCTTGAACTCTGCAAACAGGGAGTCTCCGCCCGTGATCTTCTTGAAGGTCTTGAGTTCATCCACGTTCATGAAACTCATGTCAGAGCTTCCAGCAAGGCGCATGCCGTAGATGGCTCCTGTTCCGAACCTTGCTTCAATCTCCTGAAGATCAATGCCTATATAGTTGCCTTCTCCAAGAAGCCTCTCGACAAGAGCCTTCAGCTGGGATTTGCCAGTGTCCCCGTCACCGTAAAAGAACGGAGCCTTCTTCATGCGGTAGCCTTTGACATTTGACAGACAGACCCCGATGATCTCCATGATCATCTGCTCAAGAGCGAAGTCATAGTCACACAGACGCATGATGTAGGAGTCAAATACTGGGGTGGGAGTCTCCACGCCTGTCCAACAGCATGGAATCTGGATTGTAGAGAGAACTCCGGGATTATGAGGCATAGTCTCAAGGGAATCGGCAGAAACCTTCAGCAGTGTGTTCTGGAAGTTGATGATATCCTCATTGCTGTTGAGATCACTCTGGCGGACATAGTTCATGTCTGTGATCAGGTTCCGGTAAGCCTCTTCTACATCCTTCATCTTCAGGACACTGTTGTCATATTCGGCTATGAAGTATTTGATGACGCTCTTGAACATCTCAGGAGCATAAAGCTTGTACACCCCGTTCGCGTACACCAGAATCATGATTCCCTGCTTACCGTTGTCACGGACAAGAACATAAGTAACGTTGTTTCTGACATACTCAGCCAACAGTGAAGGATTACATTTGACCTCTCCATGGCCGTCTATGTACATGAACTCCGGCATCTTCTTGGAGAGTCTGTGGAAGTTTCCATCGCATGCACGGATGCCGGCCTCGATGGTGGCTTTGCGGTAATCAGCGCGGTTTGCCCATTTTGCCCGGTATAATGCGGAGTAGTTGAATACCTCTTCTATGAGAGCCGGGTTATTCGGGCCCACACGGAAAGCTATCATGGAACAGAGTGCGGCATCTGCTCTGGAGTCGTCTTCCTCTCCTGCTTTATTGCGGTAGGCGCTCTTGTCTCCCTTGAAGAACAGGGCTATGAACTTGGGGCCGTTCTTCTGATGACAGAGGAATCTGACAATATCA
>JAFZUN010000195.1 GCA_017618315.1 Spirochaetales bacterium | reverse complement strand
TCTTCCTTCAGGTTAGCCTTGTAGATTGTCTCCGCACACATGATGGAAAGAAAGTACCTGAACACCAGAATGTTGATCTGCCTGGTGGAAGATGGACTGAGATAGTTCTTCTTCTTGAAATAGTACCCGAGCATCATGAAGACAAAGAGCGGGGTGATTGCTATGGCTGATATCCTGATCACATCCATGCTCAGTCTCCTATGACTGTTCCGGTGAATGGTTTGTCTGTCAGGATTGAGATTGTGTTCTCCGTTGCTCTTCCGTCCGCGCAGATGACGGTGATTCCTGCTTCCTGTGCGAGCTTTGAGGCAATAGGATCAAACGGGGCGTTCTTTCCCGGAACCCACTCGTCTCCGACCATCTTCCTGAAATCGGTCCATGAGATGCTGTCAATCGGCTTTGCATCCGGATTCTTTCTGGGATCGTCAGTGTAGACCTTTGCGATATTGGAGAGGTTGATGATTTTCTTGGCTCCGAATCTCTTTGCAAGATAGACAGCGTCCGTGTCTGTTGAGAAACCCGGTTTCCATCCGCCAGCCACGAGAATCCGGCCGGTGAAACTGACATCCTCTGCTGTCGGGTTTGTCACGACCTTGTCTTTGCAAAGCTGGCCGAAGATTGCCTTTACAAGTTCCGCATTGATATGGGTTGCCTTGATGCCTATCCAGTCCTGGGCGTTGGCGTCCTGCTCATCAGGATCAGCAATCACTTCCCTGTATGCCTGCTGATAGACACGTGCGGGAGCTCCGCCTCCACAGACAAAGATCAGCTTGTCCTCCGGGTTGTCTGACAGATACTGTCTGATTTCTGCGAGAAAACCGGAAAGGAAAGTGCTGTTGACTTTATCCGGTGCGATAATTGACCCACCCACGGAAAGAACTGAAATCCTCATGAAATACTCCTTCAAATGGAGATTTTATAGAGAGCAATTCTGTTTTGCAAGCAAAACGGTCAATAATATAAAAACTGTTCTGAATCGGACAACCTTCAGGATCTCAGCTTATGTAGATGAGCCTGATGATGAAGTTGATAAGCCTTGCAGGCAGGATCTTGGCCAAAAAAGCCAAAGCCTTGTAATCAAGCCCGACAGCACAACGTACAGGAGGATTTTTCCTCCCTGCCATTTTTAGGAATACCTTGGCGACAGAAGAAGCAGGCTTTCCGTTCTGCTCATCATGAGCCATGTGTTCCACTGATTCTTTGCACTGCTCAAAGTAAGGTGAGTTCTCAGGCTCATCACTGGTCCTTGCCTTGGTGAACCCGGTCTTTGTGTCACCCGGTTCCACCAGAGTACATCTGACTCCGAACTGTTTTGCCTCCATCCTAAGTGCTTGCGCATATGCTTCGATGGCATATTTTGAGGAGCTGTAGTGACTTTGATAGGGGATAGGTACTAATCCGGCTACCGAACTGGTGAAAAGTACCAGGGATTTGCTGTTTTTCCTGAGTAGTGGGATAAATGCATTATTGACATTGATCACACCGAAGTAGTTTGTATCAAGTTGGGCTTTTGCGCGTTCAACCGGGGTCATCTCCGCAGATCCGCTGATTCCGAAACCCGCGCAATGGATGATGATTCCGAGTTCCGGTATATTTGCAGCGGCTTTTTTCACGGACTCCGGATCGGTGACATCCATCTCAACGGGGATGATACTTGGATTGCTTGTACTCTTAGGATGCCTTGAGGCGGCATAGACGACAAAGCCGTTCATTGCAAAAAGATCGGCAGTCTCCTTGCCGATTCCGCTTGAGGCTCCTGTGATCAGTACTTTCTTCAGATACGGGCATTTTGTGTTCATGACTTGATTCTACTTCATTTCGTTATGTTTTCAAAGTGAAAGTCCATATAAGGAAATGTCCCCGCATGGCACAGGCGAATGCGGGGACCGGGCTTATTGATGTGTTAATGGAAGAGCATCATCAAAACCGTTTCTCAATCAGAATGGTGCGTCAATGTCGCCTCCATCTTCTGTTGTCTCAACAACCTCCTCAACAGGTATGCTGTCTTCAGGCTTACAGGTTTCCTCCTCTTGCCTTTCTGCCTGCTCTGCAGTGTCCTCCATCTCCAACGATGAGTCGGCTTTTGTCTCAATCATTCCGGGCTCTTTCTCGGGAATTGGAATATCCTTCTCATCTGCTTTCTTCTCCGGCTGGAACTCGATGTGTTCTGCAAGGATTATCACTTTCTCCCTGCTGAGACCGGCGACTGTGAACCTGAGTTGTTTCAGACGTCCTACAATACGGATTCCACGGCCTTTCTTCAGGATCCTGAGGCATGCCTCAGCAACAGGGCCGAACACGTATATGGAGAAAAAGGATGCGTCCTGTTCCCATTTGCCGGTCTTGCCGATGAAATACCTGTTGTTTGCCAATGCCAGCTTGCAAGTCGATGATCCCTCAGCCTGATTCGACCTCTCAGGATCCCTGACAAGAGTCCCTTCCATTAGGACTGTGTTTAGGTTGTTCATATGAACCTCCGATGATAAGGGAAGCGTCGGGGCACCAGAGAACTCAGGCGCCTGTTCCGTTGGGCATTTTTCCCTTACACAGCCCTATACGAAAAAAGTGCCGGAAATATTTCACCTTTCCGACACTTTTTTTGGTTTTTTTATGTGTTTTGAATCTGCTGTCAGATATTGTCGTTGATGAAGGCCTCAAGAACTCCCATTCCTGCACCTCCGACACGCTGGGCAACTGCCTCTCCGTTCTTGAAGAGAACAAGAGTCGGGATGCTGCTGACATTGAATGATTCGGCAAGTTCCGGAGCCTCATCCACGTCAACTTTGCCGACCTTGATCTTGCCGGAATACTTGACTGCGATCTGTGAGATGATTGGTGCAATCATCTTGCACGGGCCACACCATGTCGCCCAGAAATCCACCAGCACGGGGATATCACTGTTTATGACTTCCTGCTCGAAATTGGAACCGTTAAGAATCACTTCACTCATATTGCTTCTCCTTCGGATTGTTGTTGCTACTTGAATAATACAGTCGGCAGAGCAAAAAGGAAAGGTTTGAACCCGTAAGTTCCATGTCGAAAATGCACAAAGTAAAACTAAAGGAAACCCTATCGAAATTAAAAAGTTTTTTCATTATTTCTTATTGTTCTGGTGCAAAACCTATATAACTCCAATATAGTCGAAAAAAATAGTAAATCCTTGTAAAATAAGGAGTTGACAAATCTGGCCGGCTAATCTATAATCAAATCATCCAGCAGGGGAGACCAGCTGAAAACAGGTGGTTTTTAACTGTGAAGATTGAAAAAATTTTTCATAAGGAGGAAGGCATGTCAGGAGAAGATAAAGCGGTCGGATTCTTTGGTGATCATATAGATTCACTGAAAGCTTTCGAGTGCCTTAAGCTATATATTAATGACTTCTGTCCCGATGCCGTTATATCCGTTCAGGGTTCCCTCCTTGCTTTCAGGACCGCTGCTGGTTTTGCCTATATCTCTCTTCCCTCAGATGATGGTTCTGTTTTGTTCAATCTTGCCCTTACCAACAGGAAGAAACTCACCAGTGACAGGATTGACAAGACAGTCCAGCCGGTTCCCGGATCTCACTCGTTTGTCTATCATATCGGAATCAGGTCGGCTGAGGATATTGATTCCGAGGTCAAGGGTTGGATCAGGCAGTCCTATGAATACTCAAAGCTCAATTACGCATAAGTTCCAATAATTTCTCTTTCTCTTAAGGAGGTGTTAGATTCGTCTGGCACCTCCTCTTTTGTCCCTGCTCCCGGAATAATCTGACCATTTGTTTACTTTTCTATGCTTTATTCACTGTAAAAGTTAACAGTGATTACTTTTGGCTTTGAATAATCGGGAAAAAGTATACAACAGAAAAAAACCGGATTTTTTTTAAATAACCTGAAATATTTCCTGCACTTTTCTCGTATAGGTCAGTAAGAGGTGCCCTATGGACAGAAAAGTTCTTACAGCAGTTTTCATCATTGTCATTGTTTTCGCTTTGCTTCTCATGATTCTTCTCGGTTGCTCGCAAGATCCGGAAGTGGAAGAGGTGTTCAATGTGCTCGGATCAAAAGACTCAAGTTCTCCTGTACTTGTTGCCGTGACATCAGTATCCAGCTCGGTCATCATGCTTGAGTTCAATGAGCCGGTCAGGGTTTACGGCAGATTATTTGAACCGCTCAGTGCACGGGCGGATGGCAAGTTCGTCTTTGTCTCCCTTGACCGCTCACTTCTTCCCGGTATGAGGTCTGATATCAAGGGACGGGTGAAGGATTACTCGGGCAACACATCAGGCTTCACGATCCAGGTCTGGGGATTCAACCCGCAGATTCCTGAGGTTCTTATCAATGAGTTCACCACAAAGGGCACAGCAAAAAGCCCTGATAGGACTGAGCTCCGGATAATGACTTCAGGCAACATCAACGGGATGACCTTGTATTGCGGAGTCCCGAATGATTTTGATGTCTCGGTTGTATTCGACGACATCGATGTGAGAAGCGGTGACATGATTGTGGTCTGGTGGACAAAGGAGCTTCCTGAGCAGGTGATTACTGAGACTACAGTTTCAGAAGGCTCCAGAGTGTTCAACATCTGCGCGGGATCTGAAGACAATCTGCCATCCAACAACGGAGTGATTGTGCTTTGTGACAGTCCTGCCTTGGGCGCATCTGTTATGGATGCCGTCATCTACTCCAATTTTAGCCAAAGCCATGAGGGTTTCGGTACAAAAGCCGCACTTGAGCGCGCGCATTGGGTGATGGATTCAGGAGCATGGGACGGGGAGGCTCTGGACAGCACATCATCAACAGCCACAAGATCAATGAGCCGTCTTACTGATGGGCGTGATTCTGATAGCAGCAAGGACTGGATTATCACTGTCACCGGAGGGGCAACATTCGGGAACGCAAATACCTCCGAGGCATACTGACATCGGTTGAAAACCCGACAACCTTTTTAATATAATGGAGGCAGTTGAAGGCGGCGTCCTTAAGGAAAGGGAATAAACCGCCGAAAAGAAAGCAGGGTAAAGTGACCTGATGGGGGAGTCAGTCCTTTATCCAGGGAGAGCCATATGAGCATAGTGAAGCCGCATAAGCTGGGAATTATTACCGGTCCCGGTTCGGAATACCTTTCCGGTAAGATTGTGAAGCACCTCAGAGGTCTTTACATTGAGCGTTATAACAAGCTTTCCAAGAATCTTGCCTACAGATACGGGTTGTCAGAGGAAGAGATCCTGAGGCAGGTCACTTTTATTGATGACATCGGAAACAAGAAGATACCAGCAGGCAAGTGCCCCACAGAGTTCATCTGCCCCAAGTTCGACATTCCAGTGAAATACACCAGATTCCTCAACGGTGAGGTTAAGGCGGAGATCCAGGAGCCTGTCAGGGGAATCAGAATCTACATAATCTATGATGTCACAAACGATGTTCCGATGAAGATCAACGGATGCGAGGATCCGGTGAGCTTCTCTGTCAATGACCACATCATGATGCTCTTCACCATAGTCAATGCCCTGAATCTTGCCGGAGCGGAAAGCGTCACATTGGTTCTTCCGACCTATCCGTATGCAAGACAGCACAAGAAGAGCTCCAGGGAGGCACTTACCGCAGCTCTATTCGGCCAGATGTGTGAGGGACTTGGAGTAGAGAGAATCATCACTCTGGATATCCACAGCAAGGAAATTGAGAACTGCTTCAGGAAGGTACATCTCGAGAACCTGCATGCCTCATATCAGTTCATAGTCGAGCTCAAGAAAGTCATCGACATCTCTGATCCCGACATCACAGTTGTCTCTCCGGATGTCGGAGCTGTATCCAGGAACAAGTTCTATGCGCAGGTACTGCACAGGCCACTTGCCATGCTCTACAAGGAGAGGGACTACTCGATTGTCACAACCGGTGCAAAGAACACCAACATCAAGAGCATCAACCTGCTTGGAGATGTCAACGGCAAGACAGTCATTATTGCTGATGACATGCTAGCCTCCGGCGGAACAATGCTGATTGCAATGAAGTATCTGAGGGACAAGGGCGCCAAGAAGATCATCTGTATAACCAGCCTTCCGTTCTTCAACGGGAATGCCATCGAGACATTCGACAAGGCATATGAGGAAGGGTGCTTCGATTACGTGATTGGAACCAACGCCGTCTACCATACGGATCACCTCCTGTCAAAGAAGTGGTTCATCCAGACCGATGCCAGTGAGCTTTTCGCACGCGCCATCAACAGGCTGCACCACGGAAGGGCAATCAGCCCGCTTCTTGACAACAGGAAGATTGTCCAGCGTCTTGTCGATGACGTTCAGAACGCAGCAGCCTCAAAGAAAAAGGACACGAACGATGGAGATATCGAATAGAATACGCGGTTTCCAGGCATCCCCGATCAGAAGGCTCAGCCCTTATGCGAGGGCAGCCAAGGCCAGGGGAATAAAAGTATATCATCTCAACATTGGTCAGCCGGACATCAAGAGCCCGAAAGAGGCGCTTGAGGCTATCCACTCGTATCCGAATGACATCATAGCATATGGTGAGAGTGACGGAGACCTGGAGCTGAGAAAGGCTCTTGTCAGGTATTACGGCGAAAGCGTGGGAGTGAACATCACAACCGATGATGTCCTGATCACAACCGGAGGCTCAGAGGCGATCCTTTTCTCTCTCATGGCCCTGTGTGATCCGGGAGATGAGGTTATAGTTCCCGAGCCTTACTACACCAATGTCCACTCCTTTGCCAGAATGGCAAATGTAAGCATTGTTCCTGTGACGAGCCTTCTTGAGGACAACTTCGCCCTTCCTCCGCTCAACATGATTGAGGAGAGGATCACAAGCAAGACCAGGGCAATACTTCTTAACAGCCCGAACAACCCCACAGGTCATATCTACAGTGCCAAGGAGCTTGAGATCATCCTTGATATGTGCGAGAGGCATGACATATTCCTCATTGTTGATGAGGTCTACCGTGAGTTCTGCTATGACGGGCTCAAGTTCACCAGCATCCTAAGCTATGAGAAGTACTCGGAGCGCGTGATCTGTATTGACAGTGTCTCTAAGAGATTCTCCATGTGCGGAG
>JAFZUN010000194.1 GCA_017618315.1 Spirochaetales bacterium | reverse complement strand
TGACTGGTCCACTCCCAACAGCGACGGATATTACGGCCTCAATGGCGATATCATCGTGTGGGACAGCATCAGGGATGACTCGCTTGAGCTCTCAAGCATGGGAATCAGGGTTTCACCGCAGTCCCTTATAGACCAGCTCAAGATCAGAGGCTGCATGGAGAGGAAGGACCTTTACTGGCACAAGAGGCTTCTTGCCGGTGATTTCCCGCAGACAATAGGCGGTGGAATAGGACAGAGCAGGGTCTGCATGTTCCTTCTCAGGAAGGCCCACATCGGAGAGGTCCAGGCATCTGTCTGGCCTGAAGAGGACAAGGCTGCTGCCGCAAAGGCGGGAATTGTCCTGATGTAAGGATTGATAGATAATAGTGCAAAAGCGTCTTTTTTTGGACTTTTGCACTATTTTCTTTAGCAAAATAAACCGATCTCAAATGGACATAATAATGCCCCGGTTTTCAGAGCCGGGGCATTCGTTTGTCAGAATACAATCACGACTTCGCCGTTCGGATACTTCTCGGCGACCCAGTTCTTGATCTTATCGCTCTGGAGGGCTTTGACCAGCTCAATGATTGCTGCGTTGTTCTCATTGCCTGCCTTGACTGCGATGACGTTGACATATGGGCTGTTTGCACCCTCTACCACAAGGCCGTCCTTTGCTGCTGAAAGGCCTGCGGGAATCGCGTAGTTTCCGTTGATGACTGCGGCATCGACATCATCCAGGACTCTTGGAAGGGATGCTGCCTCAACCTCGACGAATGAGAGGTTCTTTGCGTTTGATGTGATGTCAATCGGTGTTGACTCCAGGTTGTTGGAATCAGCAAGAGTGATCAGACCGGCGCTTGCAAGCAGAAGAAGTGCTCTTCCTTCGTTGGTCGGGTCATTCGGGATTGCGATCTTTGCTCCGTTGGGGAGGTCTGCAAGAGCCTTGTACTTCTTTGAGTAGAGTGCCAGCGGCTCAATGTGGATTCCGCCTGCGTTGACAAGGTGGAAGCCTCTCTCTGAGTTGAATGACTCGAGATACGGGATGTGCTGGAAGAAGTTGGCGTCAATCTCACCGCTCTCAACTGCCTCGTTGGGGGTCACATAGTCTGTGAACTCCTGGACGACAAGGGTGATTCCCTTTGCTGCAAGGTCATCGACAATCAGGTTCAGCATCTCTGCATGAGGCTCCGGTGTTGCGCCGACTGTGATTTTTGTTGCAGACTTCTCAGGTGCTGCGCTTGCGAATGCAGCAAATGCTGCAACGAGTACCAATGCGATCAAAATAGCTTTTTTCATATGTTTCTCCTAATAAATGATTTCAAATTGATAAAGATATCCCAAATGGGAAAACGGCTACAAATGTTTATGGATGAAAAAGATAAATGTACTTATGCCCGCCAGGGCATGCACATGGAGAAAGACATCATCATGATAGTGGAACTTGTGTTCATCTGACTTCCTCCTTGCAAAAGATGGCTTTACTGTACATAGAAACATCACATTATGCAACACTTTTTGTACAAAAAAATCATCTTTTGGCCATCATGTGCGCGCTGATCTTGTTTCCAATGAACTGGATCACTTCGACAAGGACCAGTATCACTATGACCGCTACAGCCATGACCTCGGGTCTGAAACGCTGATAGCCGTATCTGATTGCAAGGTCTCCAAGTCCGCCACCGCCAACTGCACCTGCCATGGCGCTGTATCCGATGAGATTAATTATAGTGAGTGTCAGACCGGAGATCAGAGAGGGCAGGGCTTCAGGAAGAAGGACCTTGAACACTATCTGGGAATTGGTGGATCCCATTGTCCTTGCAGCCTGGATGACACCAGGATCAACTTCCTTAAGGGATGTCTCGACAATCCTTGCAACAAACGGCGCGGCTGCTATGGAAAGCGGGACGATTGTGGACTTTGTTCCTATTGCTGTTCCGACAATGAGCCTTGAGAGAGGGAAGAGCACGATTATCAGTATGATGAACGGAAATGATCTGAGGATGTTGACTATCCTGCTCAGAATCTCGTTCAGCACCGGTTTGGGTCTGATCCCTCCCTGGCTTGCAGGGGATGTGATGCACAGCAGTATTCCCAGAGGGAGTCCGAGAAGCACAGAGAAGAGTGTGGACAATGACACCATCTCCAGTGTCTGGAGTGTGCTTTGTCCTATAAGTTTCCAGATTGCAGGTGTCAGTCCCTTCATGCCTGTACCTCCTCAACAATGACTCCGCGCTCCTTGATTGCCTCAAGGGCGGCCTTGACCGCCTCTTCCGGTCCTGAGATGTCGCAGACCATGGTTCCCATCTTGGTGTCTCCGACCTTCTGGATTCCGGCTCCACTTATGTTGAACACCACATCAAACTCCCTGATTATGTCCGATATCACAGGGGTCTCGACTCTGTCGTTCAAGAAGCGCAGGGTGTAGCGGGCAGGGACGTCAGACCAGATCACCACACCGTCATCACGGACGTTGGCGGTGTTTGTCGTCAGATGTGAAAGGAACTCCTTGGTCACATTTGTCTTTGGCTGCGCGAAGATGTCCTTGACGGTACCCTGTTCAACGACTTTACCTTCGGAAAGCACGGCCACATAGTCACATGCGTCCCTCACGACCTCCATCTGGTGGGTGATCATCACGACTGTGAGGTTCATCTTTCTCTGGATGTCCTTGATGAGCGAGAGGATGGACTGTGTTGTCTTAGGATCCAGAGCACTTGTGGCTTCGTCACAGAAAAGGATATCCGGCTTGCAGGCAAGTGCCCTTGCAATTGCGATTCTCTGCTTCTGTCCACCGGAGAGAGTGGAGATGGGGGCATTCTCCCTGTCGGAGAGACCAACAAGCTCCAAAAGCTCCCTTACCCTGGACTTGATTTCATCCTTTTGATATTTGCATATCTCCATGGGGTAGGCGATGTTCTGTCCGGCTGTCCTGGAGGAGAAGAGGTTGAAGTTCTGGAATATCATGCCTATGTGGCGCCTTCGCTGGATGATTTCCTTCTCGGGCAGGTTGTCCACTCGCATGTCATCATACCAGACCTCTCCGCTGTCGGGTTTCTCAAGGAGGCTGACAAGTCTTACAAGTGTGCTTTTTCCTGCACCTGACAGTCCGATTATACCGAAAATACGGTTCTCGGGGATGCTCAGGCTGACGTCCTGTACAGCATGAACGTTTTCATAATTTCTCATCAGATTCTTCAATGTGATCTGCACTGCGCTCTCCTTGGGCTCTGGCCGATGACTTATATTATTTTTTTTGAATAGGTGTTGCAAGTGCGGCTCAGGATGTAGAGGCAGGAAATAATTATGTTTTTTATGAGAAAATATTGCATAAAAATACCGATTGGATATATGATTCATGCAATATTATTTAAGGATTTCCTTAAAACACACTTAATAGGGAGAGAAGAAAATGAAGAAAGCTTTGTTAATCGCACTGGTTCTGGCATGCTTCATGATCCCGGTATTCGCCGGCGGATCAAGCGAGGCTGCAGCAACCTCAGACACAATCACAATCGCATTCATCGGAAACACAACAGGTGACTATGCCATGTACGGTGTTCCGGTACGCAACTCTGTAGTCATGTTCTTCGAGCAGCTCAATGCTGCCGGCGGAATCAACGGGAAGCAGGTCAAGCTTCTTGAGTACGATGACAAGGCAGACGGAACAGAGTCCATCAACGCTTACAACCTTGCCAAGGCCAACGGCGCCACAGCAATCATCGGTTCTGTCCTTTCAGGAGCTTCAATCGCTCTCTCTGATGTGACATACGATGACAACATGCCGCAGATCTCAGCTTCAGCAACCAACCCGAAGCTCACAGTCATGGATCCGGATGATCCGAAGTCAGAAGTCAAGACAAACGTCGTCCGCTCATGCTTCCTCGATCCGTTCCAGGGTGAGAAGATGGCCCAGTATGCAGCTCAGAAGTACGGTGCAAAGACAATCGCAATCTTCTATGAGAACGGTTCAGATTACTCAGAGGCAATTGTCCAGGGT
>JAFZUN010000193.1 GCA_017618315.1 Spirochaetales bacterium | reverse complement strand
GAGTCAGGCTCCGGAAAGAGCGTCACAAGGCGTGCCATCATGGGAATCCTTGCAGGAAACGCCATTGTGGAGGGCGGAAAGATTCTCTACGGGGACAAGGATCTTCTGAAGATCTCCGAGGAGGATTTCCACCACCTCAGAGGCGACAAGATAGCAATGGTCTTCCAGGATCCGCTCTCAAGCCTGAACCCCATAATGCGTGTCGGTGCCCAGCTCATTGAGGCAATGCTTCTGAAGAACAAGGCTGCCCGCAAAGAAGGCGCCTGGAACATGAAGCGTCTGTTCGGTTCCCTTGAGACCCTGATGGACAAGGCCGGCTGCGAGGGAAGCAAAGCCGATCTTGAGAAGTTCAAGCACTTTGAGCTTAAGCATTGCGAGCTTCACAGCCAGTACACCAATGCCTATGAGTCAGCTCAGGAAGCCGCTGCATTGAGTGCTCATCTTGCACTTGCCATAAGTAAAAATGCAGTAAGAAACCCAAATCAGGACATCGCTCAGCTCATTCATGCCTGCAAGCAGTCAATCAACCACTTTGTGGTCAGGGACAGAAGCACAAAGCTCAACGAGCTTACCGAAGTTATCAGAATCCATTCCGCTGCCTATCAGAAGAAAGACAAGATAGGGACTGAAGCTCTGGTCAAGGCCCTGAATGAAATCTCCGACATCGAGAATGAGGCTCTTGGCTTTGTGGCCCCGAACACATTCACTCTCGGCTACTACCTCAGTTATATAAAGGATGAGATTCCGAACCTCCCGGTTAGAGAGCTCAACGAGCTTACCCACAAGACTGTGGAGAAGGACTTCATGGATGCCTTCATTGCCAAGGTCCAGAAGGCGGTGGAGTACTCCTGCAGGCAGACCGACGAGGCCAGGGTGCGCACAAGCGCGCTTCTCAAGGAGAAGGCAAAATCCCTGACAAGAGACATGGACGAGAAGTCTGCAAGGGCCATGGTCAAGGAGCTCAAGGCTCAGGTTCTGACCTGCCTTGACCCCCTGGAGGTGGACAAGGACAGCCTTACCCATACCTTCGAGTCATCCGTCGATTACGCTTTGGATCTCTACTACAGGGGTGAGAAGCGCAACAAGGCTGAGCAAAGACGCTTTGCGCGTGAGGATGCAAAGCATTCAAGGATAATCGCACGCGGAAAGGTGCCAGAGTGGGAGGTCATTCCCGCATCTTACATCGACCTTGACCTTGCGTTCGGCGAGATTATCGAGACAATGACTGAGATGGCCGCGCACTTTGACGCCCAGGTGGGCGGAAACAAGAACGCCAACTTCAATGCGCGTACCAACAGGATAATCGATTACCTGAAGGAGAATGCCCAGCAGTCCGTTTACAAGCTCTCAAAGGGCAGCGCCAGGGAGAAGGCCATAAAGCTGATGGAGAGCGTCGGAATCGACAATCCCAGACGCCGCTACCGCCAGTACCCGTTCGAGTTCTCAGGCGGAATGAGGCAGAGGATTGTCATTGCCATAGCACTGACGGCAGACCCTGATGTTCTGATCTGCGACGAGCCCACAACAGCTCTGGATGTCACAATCCAGTCCCAGATCCTTGAGCTGATCAACAAGCTCAAGAAGGAGAGAAACCTCTCTGTCATCTTCATCACACATGATCTGGGTGTCGTGGCCAACATGGCAGACAGGATTGCCGTCATGTACGCCGGAAAGATTGTGGAGTACGGAACCGCGGACGAGGTCTTCTACAGCCCGGCTCATCCGTACACATGGGCTCTTCTCTCATCCGTGCCCGATCTGGACACCAAGGAGAAGCTGGAGTCCATCCCCGGAACCCCGCCCAACATGATCTATCCGCCTAAGGGCGATGCCTTTGCGCCCAGAAACAAGTATGCTCTGGAGATAGATTTCGAACAGCAGCCGCCGATGTTCCAGATCACGGACACCCACTATGCGGCCACATGGCTTTTGCATCCCGATGCACCGAAGATGGAGATGCCTGCCGTTGTCACTGAGAGAATCAACCGCATGAAGCAGAAAGGAGGTGCCAGATGAATGATGATGTATTGTTGAGCGTCCAGCACCTTTCCATGTATTTCGGAAAGGGCCCCTATGCCAAGAAAGCGGTGGATGATGTCTCATTCGACATCCACAAGGGCGAGGTGTTCGGTCTTGTAGGTGAGTCCGGCTGCGGAAAGACCACAACCGGAAGAACCATCATCAGGCTCTACAACGCCACGGGCGGAAACGTCTATTTCAAGGGCCAGAGGATTGTGGCAGGCGATCTTGAGTACAGAAAGGAGATCAAGGAGATCCAGGAGAAGCTCAAGGACGCACCCCCTGCCGAGGCAGAGAGGTATACAAACCGCATTGCAGAGCTCAGAGAAGAGATCAAGAAGGCCAAATACGACCAGAAGCATGCGGACAAGAAGCTTGTGACCAAGATTCAGATGATCTATCAGGATCCGGTTGCATCTCTTGATCCCAGAATGACCGTACGTGAGATAATCGCCGAGGGTCTGAAGATCCAGGGTGTGAAGGACAAGGCCTACATTGACGAGCAGGTCTACAAAATGTTGGACACCGTTGGTCTTGTGCGCGAGCATGCCCAGCGCTACCCGCATGAGTTCTCGGGCGGACAGAGGCAGAGAATCGGAGTTGCACGCTCCGTCATCATGAACCCTGAGGTGATCATAGCTGACGAGCCCATCTCCGCACTTGATGTCTCAATCCGCGCCCAGGTGATTAACCTGCTGAACGATCTCAGACACAGCATGGGTCTTACCATCCTGTTTATCGCGCATGACCTTTCCGTCGGTAAATACTTCTCCGACAGGATCG
>JAFZUN010000192.1 GCA_017618315.1 Spirochaetales bacterium | reverse complement strand
CAATTCCGAGACAGAAGGACAGCTTGTCGTTGATCTGCCGCGTGAGTGTGTGTTCAGGCAGAAGGTCCTGATTGAACGGGACAACCTTCTGGTGATCGGTAACGGATCCAGGATTGTCTGGAACGACCACAACGGCATGAGACCGGGTTTCGGAACCGGCGCAAGCGCCACGCTCACAGTCTGCGCAAATCACACAGAATTCAGGAACCTGATTGTTGAGAATGATTTCGACTATCTTGGAAACAGTGCACGCAAGAATGAGGAGACGAACTCCATGATGGGTCGTCAGGCTGTAGCGGTGTTCACCAGGCCTGAAAATACAGACGCGACATTCTTTAGCTGCACGTTCATCAGCTGGCAGGACACGCTATTTGCGGACGGTGTTGAAAACAGGTTTGAAAGGTGCAACATCTACGGCAACGTAGACTTCATATTTGGAAGAAGTCATGCAGTCTTTGAGAACTGCACAATCATCTCAACCGGCGCTGGCTTTGTCTCTGCCCCGTCAACCCCTGAAGACCGTGAGGAAGGACTGTGCTTCAAGAACTGCATCCTCACGTGCACGGATGCAGTTGCCGACAAAAGCGTGTATCTGGCACGTCCGTGGCACCCCAGTGAGAGAAATGACACAAACTCCTGTGTTTCATTCGTGAACTGCACATTGGGAAGACATATTCATCCTGATTTATGGACCACCATGTGGGATAAGAAGGGCCACAATCACTTACCATCTGAGAACAGGTTCCATATTGAATAAAACGAACTGATTTGGTGATTAAGCCCAGAATGTTGACATTAGTACGCCAGTGGCGTACAGTGAGCAATATGAATCATGATAAAAGATACATGAATGATGAGATGTTTGATGAGCTTGTTGAAAGCATGAAAGAGGCACTGTCCATCAGCAAAGGTGAGGCAGAACCTTCCAGAGTATTTTCTTATTCACCCATGAACATCAAAGAAATCAGAGAAAGGACAGGAAAGTCACAGAAGGATTTTGCAGATATGATTGGTGTAAGCTTGGGGACACTCCGTAACTGGGAGCAGGGAAGAAGATATCCCGAGGGTGCCGCACTGACTCTCCTCAAAGTGGTATCCGCAGATCCAGTATACGTCGCAAAGATTCTACACTGCTGATTATGCAGGGTTAATCAGTTCCCTGCCGGCTCTGAATGCCTTGCCGACTACCTGACCAAGACCGACATATCTTGCACGCTCAATGTCAAAGGTTATGGGCTTGAGTTTTTCATAATCCACCTTTCCGTCTGTCAGAACCGAGTCATCAACAGTGGTGTGCACGATGTTTCCGAAGCAGTGGCAGTGCTTTTCCTCATAGGACTCAAGCTCGCATTCCATGCAGATTGCGTAATCGGTGAGAACAGGGGCATCGACATGCTCGGATTTCTCTGCATGGAGGCCGCTCTTCTCAAACTTCTGCGGCTCTTTGTTGCCTGATACGATTCCCACATAGTCGGACTGGACCAGATGTTTCTCATCCGCAATGTGGACGGTGAAAGCTTTCCTCTTGAGGATGTTCTTTGTTGTCTTATGCCCTGCGCTCAGACAAAGGAATATCTGATGGTCGTCACCTACGGCACCCCAGGCTGCGTTCATGGCATTAACAGTACCGTCATCGTTGTAAGTGCCGATGATAAGCACGGGCTGCGGATAAACCAAAGGTTTTCTGTCTGCATCAACTCTCATTGTATTTCCTCCTGTCTGTCTGAAATACTAACATGTGGCAGTAAGAACTGTACATATCAGTCTTGAGCAGATATTCTTTTTACATCATCAGGATCGGAGGAAGCGCAATGAGAATCGCTGTTGTGACCGGAGCATCCGCAGGAATCGGAAGGGAATTCGTGTATGAGATTGACAAACAGGGGAGTCTGGATGAGATCTGGGTCATTGCCCGGAGAGAAGACAGGCTTTCGGAGTTGAAGGATAAGTGTTCGGTTCCGGTAAGACCTGTCGTGCTAGATCTTTCCGATCTCAGTTCGATTGATTCATATCGTGAGATGCTGGAGGAGGAGAGACCTGAAATCGCACTTCTGGTGAATGCGGCGGGATTCGGGGTTTTCGGACCTTTTGAAGAAAAGGATCTCAAGAAGCAATTGTCCAGTGTCACGGTCAACGCTCTTGCCTTGACCGGAATGTGCCATGCCAGCATCCCGTATATGAAAGCAGGCTGCAGCATAATCAACATCGGTTCCAATTCGTGTTGGCAGCCGGTTCCTGTCCAGGCAGTTTATGGAGCCAGCAAGAGTTATGTCCTGAATTTCTCACGCGCCCTGAACCGGGAGCTGAGACCTAAGGGAATCCATGTGATGTGCGTGTGTCCGGGATGGGTCAAGACCGAATTCCAGCAGGTCGCCAGCCATGAGGATTACATCCGCTATGTCGACAGATGGTATGGCCCGGATGAAGTTGCCCGTCAGGCGATGAAGGATCTTAAACGAAAGAAGATGGTCTCAATTCTGGGTTCTCCTGTCAGGCGGCAGGTCAGGCTTGTCAAATTCCTTCCCGTGAAACTGGTGATGGACATCTGGTGCAGACAGCAGAAGATCTATTGAGAGGCAAGACGGAATTAACAGAAAGCAAAACCGGTTAATGTCTTTGCATTGCCTGGTATTCCGCTCTGGCAACCTCCATCAGGCGCTCGGATGCGTATTCGAAGAAGAACCTATAAGCAGGACAGAAATAGTTCTCCGGATCTTTGCCGCTATAGGTGATGTCCCGCTTACATCCTCCATGGCAAAGTGGCAGCCATGTGCAGCTCATACACTGCTCTGGGCGCTTTCCGTTGTCGTTTCTGAATGACAGCGCTTTATCTGAATTGATGGCCTGAAGAACAGATATTTCTCCGATTTTTCCAATATCCCAGTCGTCCAAGACATAGAAATCGCATGGATAAAGACTTCCGTCTGCTTCAACAACAAGGTAGGTTCCGCACTTGCCTAAAGCGGCACATGAGGATGGCAGGACCCCTGTCAGCAAGTGGATGTAATCATCAAACTGCCTGACGCTGGTGAAATGACCTTCCTTCCAGTCCTTGTACCAGTCGTCGAATGTCGCACAGAGAAAGCGTCCGTAATCCTCCGGATTCAGCGAGTAACTCTGCTTCCCGCGTTCCTGTCCGATCGGGTCCAGACATGCTATGAACTGAAGGTATTCAAAGCCCATTCCCTTGAGTCTGTTGAATACCCTGTGCGGGTGCTCTGTGCACTGCTTTGTGACAACACAAAGGGCGTTGAATGCGACATTGTGCTTCTTCAGAAGCTCCAGGTTGGCTGCAATTTTATCAAAGGAGCCTTCTCCTGATGCATTGAGTCTGTGAAGGTCATGAAGGTCCTTGTAACCGTCAATCGAGATTCCGACAAGGAAGTTGTTCTCAGCAAGAAAAGATGCCCAGCTTTCATCAAGAGCATAGCCGTTGGTCTGGATTGAATGGGAGAATTGTCTGTTAGGATACTTTTTCTCTTCCTCTATGAAGTGCCTGAAGTAATCAAGGCCTGCGACCGTCGGCTCTCCGCCCTGAAAGCCGATAGAGATCATGGCGTTATCTGTTGT
>JAFZUN010000003.1 GCA_017618315.1 Spirochaetales bacterium | reverse complement strand
CCTGGTGCAGGTGGGATTGTAGGGTTCTTCTCCGGCTCATTGTTACATGAAACTGCTGCAAAGAGCAGGACAAGAGCCAGCATGATAATAAAGAATTTCTTCATTTGTTTACTCCTATTTGAATATATTGGTTCTTTCAAACCACAGAAAAAAACAATATCACAGACAAAATGTTACAGCCAGCCGTTTCCGAGCGTCTTCACCAAAACTCTACAGAATCTCTATCGTGTAGCTGTAATCACGTAGATTATTTGAGACTTTTATCACATTGCCATTGTATGTGATCTCATAGACCAGGGCGCCCTTCTCGAAGACTGTTCTTCGCGTCAGAACCTCATGCTCAAAGCCCTCAACTAGAATCATGCCGTTCTCTCCGAATTCGGCCTCAAGTGCATCTGATGATGCAAAACAAAGCTGCATGTCAGCCACAATGTACATTCCGATTATCCTGTACTCAGGCAGGAAGGTCGACTCAAATGAAAGCTTCTGCCCGTCATAGGAAACCTTGCCCATTGTCTGACCTGTAGGAGCAAAGAGCATGAGCTCAAGCCCCAGATCATCCCATACAAGCCAAGCCTCAACTGCCATCTCGTCCTCCATCCCGGGGAAGGTGCCTGTGACCAGCTGGTACGAGTCCAAAGGCTCACCTACAGCAGAGAGCGGCAGAAGATGGAAATCAGAGGACTCCCCCATCCTGACCTTGAGGCTTGTGCAGGATGTAAGGGCAAAGAGCAGAAGCAATGCTGTGAACACAAGTATGGCTTTTCTCATTTTCTGGACGCTCCTATTGTGCAGAGGTAAGCTATGAGGATTCCGACAAAGACAGTCAGACCGAATATGTGTACAGGGCGGAATGAGCTGAACATCAGAGAGCCGAAACTCAGCTCTGTGGTCAGGAATGACAGGAGAACCGCCTTCTTGGATGAGTCACCTTTTCCGTTTGAGGCAAAGACCATGTAGTCAAGGCCAAGACCCACAATCAGGACAAGACCCACAGCAACAAAGAAGTCCAGAGAGAGGCCGAACAGTGTCAGCACCCCGATTGTTCCCGTGAGGATCGTATATGGGGCAAGGCTCATTGAAAGACCCTTCTTCCAGCCGAAGAACAGGACCATCACCACAACAATGGCAAGGACGGCTATGATGAACAGCCTGAACATCATGGCTGACAGGCGGTCAAGCTGGGCGCTTGTGTCCTTGGCGGTCTGAATGTACTGGACATTATCAACTGACGAGGCTATCTCGCTGATCACAGATGTGTCTTTTGCGTTCTGGATTATCACGACCTCGTAGTGTTTTCCGTCAATCTCACCCAGGGAGATTGAGGCTATCATGGATCTCAGACTCTCCGGGAGAGATGATATGGTGAAATAAGAATAATGTCCTGAAATGCGTTCTATGTTACTTTTTATTGAAGTTTTATCAATCCCTAGAATATCGCACTGCTCCCCAAGATAAGGAAGCAACGCTTTTGCAGCGCTCCGGCTCAAGTCCTGTTCAGAGTAAGGCGGAACGAATGAGACGGTGGCCACATAACCGTCAAGAAGACCTTGGCTCTTGAGTTCATCAAGCCTTCTTACAAACTCAAGTTCAGTCTCAAGGGCATCGTTCTCAGTTTCTCCCTCAATGATGGCATAAGTGGTATCCAGGTATCCCATGGCCTTTGCTGCGTTTGTCTCACTTCTGAGCATGCGCTCTGACGGGGTATAGAGGCTTGTGATATCGTTGTGGATTCCTATCCTGGGAATCTGCACCAGAACCAGAATCGTGGAAGCGATTGCCAACCATGGAAGCAGGAATGGAAGCTTCCTTTCTCTCTCTGGTTTTGCCACGAATGAGTTTCTGTTTATCATCCTCTCAGACAGAAGTCTTGGATACAGGATCATGGCAACAAGGTATGAGCTCAGAAGTCCTGTCAGGGAGATGACCGCCATCTGTCTCAGAATGTCATAAGAGGAGAAGAGAAGCACAAAGTAGCATAGCTCCGTTGAGATGAAGCTCAGCGTCAGACTCTTTCCTATCTTCTTCCTGATGTCGAATCCGGCATCGTCAGGTGATTTCTGCGCTGTGCATATGTAGCTGTGGATTGAGTAGTCTATGCAGGTTCCTATCAATGATGTTCCGAATATCATGGACAGGACATGAATGTCCTTGAAGAACAGTATCAGTGCACAGGCTGCGCTTCCAACGGAGATTGTCAGGCTCAGAAGGAATAGCCAGAGGATATGGAAGTTCCTGCACAGAAGGAAGAACATCAGTAGTATCAGGACCACTGAGACAACGGATATGATGGCCATCTCACGCTGTGCGCCTGTTGCGCTCTCATGGCTGTGGAACGCAAGACCGCTATAGCTGACCTCCACGCCGAACTCTGATGCTATGGCGTCTCCGGTCTTGAAGATTGCCTCTATCCCTCCGTCTGATGACGTGAGGTTCTGGCTCTCCTCCGAAAGCACGCCGCTTATCATGACATACCAGATTCCGTCAACCTCTGTACAGAGCACCCCGTCCTTCGGAGATAAGGTCGTGAGGGATCCCATCTTGCCCAGGAGGTTCATCCAGACTGACTCGCTCAGAAGAAACGGATCAGAATCAAGGTTTGACAGTGATGATACGGTGAAGGCGCTGAATATGCTTGCAAGGCTGTCATTCTGAAACGCCATAGGGTCGGATACGATCCTTTGCCTGGTCTCCTCGTCCAGAAGGTTGTAGACATTGTCGGATACTGCCTTGAAAAGCTCCTCTGTATCAATTGTGGAGCTGTCCAGCGAGAGCTCGTCAAAGGCCCCGCATTCATCAAGCTCATCAAAAAGCCTGATGGCAGCAGAACGGACAGTATCAAAGTCACTTCCGCTGACAAAAAGATTCACGTTGGCGTTCTGGCGCTCAGTGAAGACGTTCTCCGCCTTAGCCATGGATTCTGACATCCCCAGCTGAGGAATCATGCTGGTGAAGCTGGTGCTCAGATGTCTTGGGCTGATGATGGCAGCAGTGAAAGCAGCAGCTGCAAGTGCAACTAAAAGGAGAATGAAGATGATCGGAGCTTTAGAGTGAATAGACTGCAAGCTCTTCATCCGTAAGCTCCCTGTTCTCAAGACCGGAGAACTCATATGTGATGCTGTCTCCGGTGGTCTCATATAAGGTCAGGCTCTCGAACCTGTCAGAGCCCTTCATCTCAATGCTCTCCATGAATGAGGCCACAGACTTGCTCTTCGGGACAAGACGGAGCTCCCAGGAGGAGCTGTCACCTGAAAGATATGTCGTGAACATCTGGCTCATCACTGTGAAATCGGCACTGAACACACATTCAAGTGATGTTGCTATCTGCGTGTAGATGGGGTTCTCAGCCATATCCAGATGGGTAGGTTCTCCGTCTCTGATCTTCTGAATCAGGACATTCTTGCCCACGACAAGCATGGAGGCATAGGGTTTCTCGGTATACCAGACAATCCCGTATCCGGTGGCTATCTGGATTCTGCCGGTTGAGACAAATGTCCTTGAGCTCCCCTTCACCGCTTTTGTCTGCTTGAAGTCGCCGATGAAGGATCCACCAGAGAAGGCTCCGGAGATGAAGGAATACTCGCCACTTGTGAGATTCACCTCTTTCATGTCAGTAGCTGCAAAAAGGCAGCACGAGAGTGCAAGCAGAAGAAAAACCATGATTATCTTGCGCATATTCCCCTCAACAGATCCTTTACCTTTCTCTTCTCTGGGCAGACAAGGAAATGGAAATCCCCTTCCGGGTTCCCTTGTCTCTCCCAAAGCTTGGTTATGAATGAAGTATACTCCATTGTAACATCAATCCCGTCCCGTCCGGGATAATCATTATCTGAAAGAAGCATGATTGTGAAAAACCAGAGATCTACAGGCTTTTCATCAGTCTTCCGCACTCTGGAGCCTTCAAGTGCATCAAACAGATCCCCCCAGGTCCTGTTCTCAGGACTCTTATATTCATAGTCCTGCCCGTAGTAGCCCACGATATAATCGCGAGGCCTGGCTGAAGGACTCATATCATTGAATGATATCTTCTTGTCCGCCTTGCGGTTCGCAAGCCAGATGACAAGGAACTGAAGGGCTATCAGAATCCCCATCACAAGGTAGGAGATCACGGCATTATAGATTGTCCAGACCTCAAGGGTGCTTCCGAATGATATTGCAATGTTGATGCCCAGGCTTATCACCAGATGTACGCACCATGCGATATTCAGACCCAGGCAGCATCTCTCAAGGATTCCCCTTCCCGGGTGCGTCTCTATCGCAGGATCCATCATCATGGCAAAGCGTGTTATGATGGGCTTTCCCTTGATCATGGGAACTGCAAACATCACCAGGAACACAAGCGTGATGGCAATCGGATAGAACTTCAGGACCATTTCACTCTGCGTGATCAGAACAATGACCGCAATGACACCCAGAATAATGGCGTTCCAGTTCTTCTTTCCATCGGTTCCAAAGAAACCGAAATAAGCCACTGCAATGACCAGCATTCCCAAAGAGACTATGCTTATAGGAAGATGAAAGACCATCAGGGCAAGGAAAACAAACACAGGGTATGTAATCAGCACAGCAATCAGAAAGACCCTTACTGCCCCCTTGCCCTTCATCAGCAGCCCCCGTTATCAGAACTGGAAGGCGTAGCCGAACCTGAATGAGGATGCAATCACTCCCAAAGTTGCCAGTGAACCGAACGGTCCGACGAACGGATGGCCGTTGTCATTGTCATCGTTTGTCGCGACATAACCACCAAGCGGGATATCCACACCGACGTAGATTCCATGGTTCCTGTTATCTCCGAACCAATGGGTGTACTGCACTCCGAACGTCACACCTGCAAACATGATGGAGTAAACGTCCTCCTCTTCCACGGGAGCATTGCTGTCAATCTGCATATAAGCAAAAGCAAACCTCATGTCCAGGTCGTTTGCGGTGTTCTCTATGAGATCAACAGAGAAAAAGCCCTGGCCGAACAACCAGCCCAGGAACGAGTTGTCATTGCTATTCTTGTCTCCCAAAAGGACTATCGAGCCGTTCACACCGACTTTAAACCTGTCACCGAAATGAGCTGCTGCTCCTGCGTTGACTCCCAGTGTGGAGAATCCTATCTGCATGGATGCGGTCTTTGCAAATGCAGCAGACGCACAGAGAAGAATACAGAACACGATAACCAGTTTCTTCATGTCAAACCTCCCACAGGCCACGCCTGTCAGGCTTTGTAGAATGCCTTCATTCCCTCTGTAAGGTTGAAGGTATCCATTGTTCCTGCAGTCTCATATGGAGAATGCATCGCAAGCTGAGCTGCACCTATATCAACAGTCGGTATTGAGAACTGTGTTGTTGAGATGTTTCCCAGTGTACTGCCACCGGTGACGTTTGAGTTATTGAAGAACACCTGATAAGGAACACCCGCGTCCTTCAGGATGGACTTCAGGAATGAGCCAGAGTAAGCATCAGTGGTGTACTTCTGGTTTCCGGCATACTTGATAAGGACTCCACCGTTAATCAGAGGCTTGTTTGTCGGATCACACTTCTCAGGATAGTTGGGATGAAGTGAGTGTCCGTTGTCGGCACTGAGCATGAAGCTGCCGGCCTGGATAGCACAGCGCTCATCAAAGCTCCAGTCCATTGCACAGCCTATCCTGTGTGTGAGCTGCCTGAGAAAATCACTGTTTGCTCCCTGCTTTGTGGAGCTTCCGACTTCCTCATTATCAAAGAGGGCAACCATCTGGATCTTGGATGAGGATGAGTCCTCACAGTTGATGAATGCCTTAAGGGCACTGAATGCACACTGCAGGTCATCTATCTTCGGACTTGAGAAGAACTCATCATCCAGACCCCAGATTGAGCCGTTCATGCGGTTGTACAAGAAAAGCTCTGTATCAAGGACCTGCTCCTCATCAACTTCAAGAAGCTCTGCGACCAGTGTCTTAACTGCTCCCTGATGCTTTCCACCTGCTATGACTGGCAGCATGTCCTTCTGTACCTTGTACTCGTAACCCTTGTTGGCCTCACGGTTCTGATGGATGCAAAGATTGACTATCTGACAAAGATCCTTATCAAAGTTAACAAGTCTCTCTGAAATCCGGCCATCATCCTCTTTGACAAAAGCACGTCCAGCAATCGAGAGCGGCCTGTCGAACCATGGTGCCATGAGCATTCCGCCGTAAGCTTCCACATTCAGGGTGGTATATGCCTCACCACTTGAGATCTCAGGATTCTCCTTGAGCTTGAAGGACGGAGAGTCGGTGTGAGCCGCCACGATCGAGTAGCCAGTGGGTTTTTCCTCCGGCATGCGGAAGGCAATG
>JAFZUN010000191.1 GCA_017618315.1 Spirochaetales bacterium | reverse complement strand
TTGACCGAGTCTCGGATATAGAGCGCTACTGCATTGTACAGTCTTCTTTTATGCTCATCCGTCAGGGCCTTGTATCTGGTCCTGATGTCGTACTGCTTGAACATTGTCAGATTGAGGTTCTCCATAATGCCTTCCTTTTGTTTACTGTTATGTTTAATTCTAAGGTCTTAACTGTTATTTGTGAACTGAAAAATCTTAAAAACACTGAGGATTACAAGACTCCGATTTCCTTGTAATAGCGCTGTGCTCCGTCATGGATCGGAAGTCCTGCAATATCACGCACTGCCTCTTCCGCGGTGAGGTTTCTGAGGCTTGCCTGGGACTCTCCGAGCTCTGCCATGTTCTCCCAAAGTGTTTTTGTCAGCATGTAGACTGTTTCGTCATCAAGCTTAGCAGAGCAGAAAAGGACCATCTTGATTGCAGTTGTCTGGATATCTTCCTTCTGGTTCGGATAAGAACCTGCTGGAATAGTGTAGGTGACATACCATGGATACTCGGCTTTGAGGTTGGCGATTGTCTTTTCATCAATGTCCAGAAGCCTGCATCCGGATGAGAGAGCCTGGCTTACCGCGGCAGCTGGGATTCCGCTCATGATCCATGCGCCGTCAATCTGTCCGTTTCTCAAGAGCTCCGCAGAGTCAGAGAAAGAGATGTACTCGGCTCGGATGTCATCAGGATAACTCAAACCAGCTGCAGTGAAATGGTTCTTGCATTCTCCTTCCACGCTGGAGCCCGATGCAGCTACGGCAAAGTGCTTCCCCTTGACGTCGGAGAGTGTTCTGATTCCGCTTCTCTCTGTGACCACGACCTGATTTGGGTTAAGATAAAGGCCGGCAATAACCCTGAGATCCGGATTTGCCATTCCCTCAAAACTGTCCGTGCCGTTGAAGCTCTGCCAGCAGTTAGAGCTGATTGCAATTGAGACCTGGCTTTCTCCGTCTGCAATCTGATTCAGGTTGTCAATGCCTCCGGCTGATGCCTGGCTGGATGCCTTTACAAAGGGAATCTGTGTGTTCCACATGTTTGTGATGGCGGCTCCAACGGAGTACAAGGCACCCGAGGCTCCTGCGGTGGGAAAACGGATGATGACCTGCGGATGTGCAGAGTCATCCTGCTTTTCCGATGATCCGGTTGCAAACATGAATGCTGTGACTGAGATCAGAATAAAGAATAATGCCAGGATCTTTTTCATCTTGGCCTCACATTACATTAAACTTGAATTAATTGCTACTTCTTTTTGTTTCTGAGAACCTGCTCTGCTATAAGAACAGCTGATGCACATAATCCTGCAATATCAGTGGCCGTCCCGGGATGAAGGAGAAGCAGGGCAGAAGCAATGAAGAGGACTCTCTCAATCCAGTGCTGCCTGATGATGAACCAGCCCTCAAGTCCACCTGCAAGCATCACCGTTCCAATTCCTGCAGTGATGGTGGCAATGACAGTTGAGATTGCATGCCCTTCCTGCGCAAGCGGAAGCAATACGGGATTGGCAAGGAAGAATAGGGGGATTATGAACCCTGCAAGTGCAAGTCTCACGGCAATGAGCCCTGTCTTTGTCTGATCTGCATCCGCGATTCCTGCCGCCACATAGCAGCTGATTGCCACAGGCGGGGTGATGTTTGAAAGGCATGCATAGATGAGACAGAACATGTGGGCAGCAAGTACAGCCGCACCGGCTTTCAGCAATACAGGAACCGCAACAGCCTGGACAATGACATATGCGGCAATCCCCGGGACACCCATCCCGAGAATCACGGAAATAATCATCACAAGGATTCCGACAAGGTAAATGTTGCTTCCTGAGAATCCGTTGAGGATCATGTAGCCCAGATTCAAGCCAAGGCTAGTAAGTGTCACAGTGCCTACGATCACTCCGATCAGCAGACACGAGACTCCGACAGAAACAGCACTTCTTGCTCCCTCCACGCATGAGGCAATGATCTTGTCCCATGTCATGCGGGTGTCCTTTTTTAGCCATGAGGCTGCGATTGTGACCGGAATGGCAACTGTTGCCGCAAAGAGAGGGCTTCTTCCCAGGACCATGACGGTGATTAAGACAACAAGCGGAATCATCAGATGCCATCCGTTTCTCAGAACCTCTCTTGCTGATGGTATCTGCTCATCTGGAATACCTGAGAGACCAAGCTTCTTTGCCTCGAAATGTACAGAGACAATCAGACCCAGATAATACAGGAATGCAGGGACAAGGGCGGCAGTAATGACGACCGAATATCTGACGTCCAGGAACTCGGCCATGATGAATCCTACTGCTCCCATCACAGGCGGACAGAACTGGCCTCCGGTGGAAGCAGTGGCCTCTACTGCGGCAGAGAACTCATTTTTGTAGCCACTCTGCTTCATAAGGGGTATTGTTATTGTTCCTGTCGTAGCTACATTGGCCACTGCGGAGCCGTTCACCATTCCCAAAAGTGCACTCGCAATGACGGCGACTTTGGCTGGTCCTCCCGGGGATCTTCCGACTATGGAAAGGGAGAAATCATTGATGAACCTGGTGAATCCACTGTTTTTCAGGAAAGCTCCGAAGACGACAAACAGGAAGATGTAAGTTGCAGATACACCAGCGCCGGTTCCCAGTATTCCCTGTGTGCTCCAGAACTGTGTGATGAGAACCCTCTTCAAGGTGAACCCGTTATGTCCAAGATAACCGCCTATGTATTTGCCGAAGAAATTGTAGGCAAGAAACACAAGTGCCAGGATGGCAAGGTTCCTTGAAGTTCTTCTTCCAGCCTCGAATATCATCAGGATTCCAGCTATTGCCACAATCATCTGAAAGGCGTCAATCCTTCCGCCTGACCGTGCTATGTCATTGTATTTGAAAATCAGGTATCCGAAGGCAAAAAACGCAATTGCAATGAGAATGACATCTGCCAGTTTGGGGTGCGTGAGACTCTTGTCCTGTTTTTTTAGCGGGGGATAGAGGAGAAATGTGAAAAGAAGGAGGAACAGGCTGTGGAACGCCCTGAGATTTACAGCTGATATTATCCCGAAAGTGGAGAACCATAACTGGAAAACAACCCAGAACACCATCAGCACAGTTATTGCCGTGTTTGTTTTTCCAGTGTAATTCCTCATGTGCCGGATCCTGCCTTCTCCGATGACAAGTTTACCGCCAGAGGAAGAAATAATTCAATCCTCAGGCATGGAGATGATTTTTTTCTGTGTTTTTTCCGCTTACCTGAAATATTTTCAGCACTTTTCTCGTATATAAGGGCATGCAGTACGAAAAAAGAACAATTGATTTCAAATCCATCAAGGAAATGCCTCGTGAGGACAGGCCAAGAGAGCGTCTTCACAGGCTGGGGCCCAAAGGGGTCTCTGACATTGAGCTTCTCTGTGTTGTATTGGGCTCTGGAAGTAGCGGCAGACCGGTTCAGGATCTTGCACAGGATATTCTGGAGATGATTGACCGCGGAGAGATCTGTCCTGAGGATCTTAAGAAGGTCCCGGGTCTTGGGCCGGCAAAGGCAGCAAGCATATGCGCAGGACTGGAACTCGGCAGGCGAATGGCAGGTTCCAAACCAAGGTCCTGCAGGAGTCCTGCCAGCATTTTTGAGCTCATCAGGCATTATGGCGACAGGATGCAGGAGCACTTTCTTGTGATCATGCTCAACGGCGCGCATGAGCTGATGGGAGTGAATGTGGTTACAGTCGGGTTGGTGAACAGGACTGTCGTTCACCCCAGGGAGGTTTTCTCGGATCCTCTGAAGATGAGGGCAACGGCCATCGTTCTAGCCCATAATCATCCCTCAGGCAATCTTGAGCCCAGCCCCGATGACCTTGAGGTCACCATGAGGCTCAGAAAGGCAGGTATTCTGCTTGGGATTGAGGTCCTGGACCACATCATCTTCTCCTCAGATAACTACATGTCGATGTCGGAGAGCGGGGAACTGCTGTGATTTATCAGTTTTCCGCCAATTTCTGGTGGTATTTAGAATTTGGCTGTCTGAATATCAGCCAGGTTTGTGATTTTCTGTTGTTTTGGATGCTTTTTGTTGGTCTTAGACAGTTTTCAACAGCCAAAAACAATAGGTATCGGATAATTGGCTGAGACAACACGGATTTTTGACAGCCAATTTCATTATGAACAGTCGTATTGGCTGATAGAGGAGATCTCACATGATTATTGATTTGGTTAAAGGACGAAAGAAATATCTTGATTCTGTGATCAAGGATATAAAATCAAAGATACCTGATTGCCCGGATGGAATACTCAAGTCATCGCTTAAACACAATAAGGATAAAAACTGTTACCAATATTATGTTCGCAAAAACAGATCTGATCCTTCAGGTAAATACTTGAGGCAAGAGGATATAGGATTTGCAAAAAAGCTTGCCCAAAAAGAATACTATGGAAAGGTTCTGATAGCTGCAGAAAAAGAACTGAAGCTGCTGAACTATTATTGTGCAAGAAGCGATGAGAACGCTTTAGTGAAGGCTTACACCGACATGAACTATGGGAAAAGGATTCTGGTTGAGCCATATGTTTTGCCTGATGATGAGTATGCCAGAAGATGGCAGGCCAAGAAGTATGAGGGAGGAAGGTTTTCAGAGAATGACCCTGCGATATACACAAAGAGAGGGGAACGAGTAAGA
>JAFZUN010000190.1 GCA_017618315.1 Spirochaetales bacterium | reverse complement strand
CCGTCGAACGTCCAGATGTTCTCTTTCTCGAAGAAGACCTCCACGCTGTGGTCCTTGAGCAGCCTTATGGTCGAGAGGCTGTCGACCGTGTTTCTGGCGAATCTGCTGACGCTCTTTGTGATGATTAAGTCGATCCTGCCTTCCAGAGCATCGGCGACCATCTTCCTGAATCCTTCACGGTGAGCGGTGCTTGTTCCGGTGATACCCTCATCGGTGTATATACCCGCAAACACCCAGTCAGCCCGGCTTTTGATGTAGGCCTCGTAATGTCTGACCTGTGCCTCGTAGCTTGTGATCTGGTCCTCAAAGTCAGTGCTCACTCTGGCGTAGGCTGCGACTTTGCGTCTTGCCAGCTGCGGGGAAGGTCCGGTCGCCTTCATCTGCCTTGTCGGAAGCTTTGTCACCTGTTTCTGCATTGCGCTTCTCTCCTTTGTATCGTCTCCCTGCTGCCGTCCCGTATATTCAGCGTAAGCGTCTCTCTGTCTATCGTCATGCTCTCCGCAGCGGAGAGGTTCCTGTCCTTCAGCAGGTCCTTGATCTCATCCTCGGTGATGACCTCATGGCCCCGACCCTCCGAGCAGCAGAACTTGCGCACCTGTTCACCGGAGGCCAGCGTGTAGTTGCGTCTCCTGTAAGGAGCCCCGCAGGTTCCGCAGAGGATTGTAGGGAACATGCCGTTCAGCCGTCTCCGCCTGCTTGTGAGGTTCCAGTGGAGAGGTACTTCAGTACCGTCCTGAAAGGAGAAGACCAGAAGATCCTCTGACTGGACCGTGATGCGTCGGACCTTGTTCAGGAAAGCATCCTTGTCGAATCCATCCATCTTCAGGACACATGCGCAGGCAGCCTCGATGACGCTCTCCTTGAAATCCACGGATGAGCAGTTTTTGTTCTCCTCCTTGCCCCTGCATGTCCAGAACCAGTACGGGACCGAGGAGTCCCTTTTCAGCTTCCTGTGGTAATTGCATCCGCACTGTCCGCACCTGATCCTTCCGGAGAACGTCGTGGGATGGCATGATGCGCCCAAGGCGTGTCTTCTTTCTTTCTCTGCCTGAGCCGCCTCCCAGGTGGAAAGGTCAACTATCGGATCATGCGAGTTCCGGACAAGGAACATGGGAATCTCGCCTCTGTTGTTGACAGACCTCTTGGGGAAGCTGTCCGGCCTGTACTGCTTCTGCAGCAGAAGCTCTCCGGCGTATATCCTGTTTCCGAGGATCCTTCTCACCCCGTCCTCGCTCCACGGTCTGTGGTTTCTGGTGCGCTTCCCTGATGAGTTCAGGTTTGCAGCGACCTGTGCCATCGTCATTCCGCTGAGGTAGAGCCCGAATATCACCCTGACGGTCTCCGCTTCTGCGGTAACCGGCACAAGCACATCGTCTTTCCACCTGTAGCCGTAGACATTGAACCTGCACTGCGGTATGCCGTTCTCGAACCTCTTGTGGATCGCCCATTTGACGTTCTCGGAGATTGATCGTGCCTCGTCCTGAGCGAATGAGGCGAGGATCGAGAGCATGAGCTCGCCTTCCTTGCTGAAGGTGCTGATGTTCTCACGCTCGAACCTGACCTCGACCCCGATGTCCTTCAGGTGCCTCACAGTCTTCAGAAGGTCAACCGTGTTTCTTGCGAACCTCTGGATGGACTTTGTGAGGATGATGTCGATCAAGCCGTCCTCGCAGTCCTGAAGCATCTTCAGGAAACCGGTCCTCTTGGCCATGCCCGTGCCGGAGATGCCCTCATCCGAGTAGATTCCCGCGAAGGTCCATTGTGGAGTGCTTCGGATCAGGGTGCTGTATCTGCTTATCTGCTCTGCGAGAGAGTGCCTGAGCCTGTCGGACTCGGTGGACACCCTGGCATATGCGGCTACATTGAGCTTTCTGACTGGCTGGTTCAGGCACTTGAGCCTCTCGATTTCCTTCATGGCATCCACCTGTGTCATACATCACTCCAATTGCATATATAGTCAAGAGTTACCTTTGAATCTTCGGTTGATGTAGCACCTGTGGCTGCAGTATTGTCTTCCTGAGTCCGGATATGCCATGAAAGTCTTCCCGCATTCCCTGCAGGTGAAGGGGACGAGCTTGTAATGGCCCAGCATGCTCCTATGGCTGTTCCACCAGATAAGACGGCATCCGTCAGAGCAGAAGCGTCTTTTCTTTACGCCTTCGCGCTGGGTGACAGGCTTGCCGCATTGAGGGCATAACGGTTCTCTGGAGGAAGTCGATCCTTTGCCTCCGAGGCCGTTGCGGAGACAGTGCATGGTGACGCAGCTGACGGAGAGATCAAGCTGCTTTGCGATCGTGCCGTATCCGTATCCCTGATCGCGAAGGGTCCTTATCTTCTCTTTCTGAATTTCTGTCATCGTCGTATTCCCTCACAGGTGTTCCGCCGGAGAGCGGCAGAACTGACCTGTCGGATTTCTGTGGCAGAGAGGAGATTGAAAACTAACGGCTTGGAAAAACGCGTGGTATAATGCCTTGATATGGTCGGGAAGTATAAAGTCATAACACTGTGTGGACGCACGAGGTTCAAGGACGAGTTCCTTGAAGAGCAGAAGCGCCTCACCCTTGAGGGCAACATCGTCATATCCGTCGGGTT
>JAFZUN010000189.1 GCA_017618315.1 Spirochaetales bacterium | reverse complement strand
CTGTGAAGGTCATGAAGGTCCTTGTAACCGTCAATCGAGATTCCGACAAGGAAGTTGTTCTCCGCAAGGAAAGAAGCCCAGCTCTCATCCAACGCATAGCCGTTGGTCTGGATTGAATGGGAGAAACGTCTTGAAGGATATTTCTTCTCCTCCTCTATGAAGTGCCTAAAATAATCAAGGCCGGCAACAGTGGGCTCTCCTCCCTGGAAGCCTATTGAGATCATGGCATTCTCAGCTGTGGCATCCACGGCTGATGCAATGAGCTTGTCAGTGGTCTCTGCGCTCATTATCCCGTAGCACTTCTGGGTCCTGTTCTCCGACTCATCCTCATAGAAGCAGTACTTGCATCTGAGATTACACAGGGAGGAGGCCGGTTTTATTAGAAATGAAAGCTGTCTGAGTTTTTCCATCAGTGACAATTCTATCAGACAAATGGTCTTTAATGAACAGACTAATCTTCCAGTACTGCAATCAGGGGATTATGATTGATCCACCTAAAGCATTGAATGCCTTGGTGAATTTCTCATTGGGTTGTTTGTCTGTAATTATCGTGGAGAATCTGTTTGCATGTGCATATGTAAGAAAGCATACAGTTCCTATTTTATAACTTTCCGCCATTAGGATTACTTGGTCGCTCTTTATGGCAGCACATTTCTTTATGGCAAACTCGTCTGAGATGGCTTGTGTTGCACCGTTTTCAATAGTAAAGCCAGTTGCAGCCATGAATGCTTTGCTGATGTTGTAATCTTGAAGGGCAAACTTGAACTGATTGGTAAAAGAATAAGTCTTTCTGTTAAGGGTTCCGGATATGACAATCACATTCAAGTTCGGGTAAGCAAAAGCTCTTGTTATAACATCCAAGGAATGTGTAATAATTGTCACATTCTTTTTTTCTCCCATATAATTAATCATCTGGCACGTGGTTGTTCCTGCATCAATGAAAATCACATCTCCATCTTGAACAAGCGATGCCGCATATTTCCCAATTCTTTGCTTGACAGGAAGATTCACAGCAGCTCTTTCCGTAAATGAGGGAGGGATTCGGTTAAATTGGATGCTCACACCACCGTATATTTTCTGGATGTCTGTTGTTGCAATAAGCTGAGCCACATCTCTTCTTACTGTGTTTTTCGAGACGTTAAATACAGAGCACAACGTGTCAAGTGAAACAGATCGTTGCTCTCTTATGTATTTTTCCATCTCAATTAGACGTTCTCCCTTCATGTGTCATCTCTCCTTGACAAATTAATCAACATGTACTCATATTTTTAACATAATGGACAAGTTTATGTTAATTCTAAACATATGAGGTCAACTTTATCAAGAATAATTGGTTATCATTTGGTGAAATTTTCCTTTACTTGTGAATAAAAGCGATTGATAATTATCAATGCGGATAAATGTGAACCATCCGTAATCAGAACCGCAAAAAGGAGAAGGAAAATGAAGAAACTATTAACAGTTCTGTTGCTCGTTTTCATGGTAGTTGGATTAGTATTCGCCGGTGGCGGAACAGAGGCCAAGGCAACTGAGACAAAGGCGGCCGATACATGGGGACTCAAGCCTTTTGAGTCAAAGCAGACCCTCAGGGTTGCTTTCTTCACTGGGTCACCACTTTCATATCCGATTTTGTTCGCTGACAAGCTCGGAGTTTTTGAAGCTTTGAACATCGATATCCAGTACACATGTTTCACTGGCGGACCTGCTATGATGGAAGCAAATGCATCCTGGGATATCGGATCATGCGGACTTGGTGGAATTGCTCTAGCTCTTGCAAAATATGACAATCTGAGATTGTTCGATGTCTGCGACTACGAGGAGAACATGGCAATCTTCGTTCGTGCTGACTCTGCAATTGCAAAAGATCCCGGCAACGCAGCTCTCTGGAAGGGTGTGACATGTGTCTATCCTACCGGAACAACTGCCCAGGCAGTCCTTGCACAGTATCTGCAGAATATCGGTCTTTCTCTCAAGGACGTTGTTTCCGTCAATGCGGATAACTCCAATGCACTTACAGTTTTCAACGGCGGAACAGGTGATGTTCTTGTCTGCTGGAACGCAATTGCACTTGCCGCTGATGCAGCAGGTCACTTCAGAGTAACAGACTCCGGACAGCTGAAGCTCCCGTTCCCATGCGCCTCATTTGTCCAGAAGGACTTCCTTGCAAAGAACAAAGAGCTTGTTGCTACTTTCACAGCAGTATTCCACAAGGCTGTCGAGTGGCTCTATGCATCAAAGGAAAACCTCAATCAGGGTGCTGAATGGTACTTTGAGCATTGTGAGGAGGAAGGATTCCTCTGCACAAGGGAAGTCGCACAGAAGACAATGGAGTGGTACCGCGGCAACACAGTCGCTGAGTACATTGATATCTTCACAAAGAAGAGCCCGGATGCCGCAGGTCTCTACACCTCACGTGACCTCCTCCAGATTGAGAAGGACGTTATGAGCGGATTCGACTTCTTCATCTCTGAAGGCAAGTACACTGCCGAGCAGCGCAAGACAATCCTCGATGAGAAGAGAATCACAGACGAAGTTGCCCTTGCAGTCAAGGATCTTGTCAAGTAACTCTAACCTTTCAGATTATCTATTTGTCTGAATCATTTGGTGAGAGAGGTTTCCGGTCCGGGACCTCTCTCACTCCGAGTTTTTCGGTATAAAACGGACCGATTTTCAATTTGAATAATACTGCGGGAATTCCCGCAATTTACATAAAGATTTAGGAGGTGACGATCTTGAATGAACCTGTCAAAGACCGCGCCATGACAAATGAGGAACGCATTGCTTTTGTGAAAGACAAGAAGAGGCATATCAGATACAGGGATCTGATGCTTGCCATCTCCAGTGTCCTTCTTTTCTTCCTCATATGGGAAGCTTTGGTGCTTACGGGGATTGTCAGCAGCAAAAAGCTGTGTGATGTTCTGACCGTTATGAAGCTGTTTGTCGTGAAGCTCAGCGATCCTAATCCTGATGGCGCTGTTCTTCTGGTCAACATCTGGTCAAGCCTTAAGATAGCTCTTTGCGGATTCGGTCTTGCTCTTGTGATAGGAATCCCTCTCGGATGGCTGATGGGATGGTACAGGGGAATCGATTCCTTTGTCCGCCCCGTATTCGAGATCATCAGGCCGATTCCTCCTGTCAGCTGGATTCCTCTGACAATTGTCTGGATGGGAATTGGTCTCAAGTCAAAGGCCTTTATAGTGTTTTTTGCTGCTTTTGTTCCATGTCTTATCAACTCATACACAGGAATCAAGCAGACGAAAGAAGTTCTTAAGAATGTTTCCAAGACATTTGGCGGTTCCTACTTTACAACCTTCTGGAAGGTCGGAATCCCTTCATCCCTTACAATGACATTCGCAGGAGTGAAGGTTGCAATCGGAAACGCATGGGCCACCCTTGTGGCGGCTGAGATGCTTGCTTCCGTAAACGGTCTTGGACATATGATACTTGAAGGAAGATCATATGGTCGTGTCGACTTGGTCATACTCGGTATTGTTGTAATTGGAATCCTCGGAGTCATAATAACAACAATTATCGGTAAGGTTGAGAACATTTTCTTGGGATGGAAGAAGTTATGAGCAAAATAGACAAAAGCCATCTTAGCCTTGCCGAGCGCAAAGAAAGAAACCTCAACATACTCTACAAGATTCTTCCAGTAGTGTCTGTACTCATGGTCATTGGTCTTTGGGTAATTGTTTCCAGAAACTATGACTCAACTGTTTATGCCAGCACTGCATTCCCGTCACCAGCTGCCGTATGGGAGAGGATGATTAGACTTTTCACCAAGCCTGTAAAGAAGAAGAATCTCATTGTCCATGCACTGATAAGCCTCCGGAGAATCGGACTTGCGCTGCTGTTCGACTGGACTGCCGGTATAATATTCGGAATCATCATCGGATGGTTCCCGAAGGCAAAGGCATTCTTCAGTTCCATGTTCGATGCATTCCGCGCTGTTCCGCCTCTTGCATGGATCCCGCTGATCACACTGTGGTTCGGAATAGGGGAATTCCCGAAGATTGTCATAGTCATTATCGGATCATTGGCCTGTATTGTAGTCAATGTCAAAGCAGGTCTCTCCGCAGTTGACAAAATGTATTTGGATGTTGGCACCGTCTTCAATGCCACCCCAATGCAAACACTTCTTAAGATTGCAATTCCTTCCTCCCTAGATGCCATATTCGCAGGAGTCAGAACCTCCACAAGTGCGGCTTGGATGGTTGTTCTTGCCGCAGAAATGCTTGGAGCTGATTCTGGTGTAGGATTCCTTATCACCAGAGGAATG
>JAFZUN010000188.1 GCA_017618315.1 Spirochaetales bacterium | reverse complement strand
TCAAGCATCAGGCGGTGAAGATTTCTGGCACACTTGCCGACTGCGGGATTCTCGGCATCTGTAGGTGCAAAATAGGCGACCTTACGGAAAACAGATGCGTGCAGGAATACAATCAGGCAGTTGGTTGCCATCTTTGACATGTCATCTGTTCCGAACGAAGTCCGGTTAAGGCAAACATGGCGCAAGAGGCTTGCGATGTTGAATCTTAGTGATTCTTTCAGAAGCTCAGACCTGTACAGCTCAATATATGACGACTGCTGGCTGATGTTCTTCTGAAGTTTCTCTGCAGAGATGTTCGTCATGTCCTTGAGATTCCATGGAAGATAACAGTTCATCGCACACTCCGTTTTGACATTCTAAAGTATGTCACATTAAACTCAAATAATGTAGCATATGTTCTGATTTTTTTATTGAAAATGGATTGCGGATGCTTCATACTTTCTGAGTTCAAGGAGACGATTGTCAGGTGATGTATTTCTGCGTTCATTGTACGGCATCAAAGGAAGAGGAGGCCAAGAAACGGATAACATGTCTTCTCGGATCCGTGCTGGATGATGAATTCCTGGTGTGGTTTCCCATGAAGGAAGTGAGGGAGAAGAGGGCAGGCAAGTATGAGACAGTGGACAAGCCCATGTTCTCCGGTTACCTGTTCATGTATTGGGAAGGCTCAGACGAGAAGAAATTCCCGATATATGAGATGAAGCGTCTCCCGACAGTGATCAATATACTTGACTATGATGACGGCTCCCATGCATTGAAGGGAAAGGACATGGAGTTTGCCAGATGGCTTCACATGCATGGCGGTTATATCAGACAGTCCAAGGTCATTTACAGAGAAGGCCAGAGGATCCATATCTGTGACGGACCTCTCAAGGGATTTGACGGAAATGTCGTGAAGGTGGACAAGCATCATAAACGCATTGTCCTGCGATTTGACATCGGAGGAAATGTTTCAGACGTGAGTTTTACAGTTGATTTCCTTGACAGCAACAACGCGGTCAATACAAGTCCTGAGCCTACAAGCTGAGATTACTTGTTTCCTTCTGGCACCGGCCATCCGAGTGCCTCATAAATCATTGACCTGTCTTTAGCGGCTTTGGCGCATGTGAAGTTGACTTCATCGTCACCGAAATAAAGGATGAAGCCTTTGCGGGCTGGAAGGACTTTCCCGAAACCTACGGATGTTATCTCCGAGATATCCTTTGACCAGACCTCCCTGCATGGCGTCTGGCAGCGGATCTTGTCTTCTGTCCTCTGCATGAGGGAAATCTTCCCGTCCTTGAAGCAGAGTCTGCCTCGTGTCAGGTCCGCATTAGGATCCGCAGGGAGTTTTCCCACATAGAAATCATGATCGGGTTCTGCTCCAAGGACCTTGATCACGTCTTTTCTGCTTACCCAGAACATTGCGAACCAATAAAGCACTACAAGTCCTGCCATTGAGACAAACATCGGAATCAGTGCCCACCTTGGAAGATAAGCGCTTGGGATGAACACTATTGCGGCGAATTCTGCGAGTATCAGTATCCTGACTATTGTCTTCATGCTTCTGATGATAGCTGTTTCAAGGGAGAATTGCTAGGGACTTGTGTCTCTCACATCTCAATCGAGATCTTGAGCTTGCCCCCAACCGCTTCTGCAATTCGCTCCAGAGTTGAGACCGAAGGGTTTGCCACACCCCTCTCAATTTTCGAGATATCAGACTGGTCTATTCCTGTAAGCTCGGCAAGTTGCTTCTGGGTGATATCTGCATTGCACCGAGCTTCCATAACGGCATGGGCTGAAGCTCCATGGTAGACATCTTTTTTGACCCCGATTTCTTTTCCATCCTCATAAATGGTCTCGGTTTCTATATCGAGTTCATCATTCCAGACTATTCCATAGCGGTAGAGTTTGCCTGAAATGAAAAGCTGCCTGTCAGTCAGTGCTTTAAACTGAGGATATTTGTCAAACATGGATGCCATGTCATACTCATGGATTGATCCATCGCTGAAAGTTACTTTTAGTCTTGTCCCTCGTAAAAACTTAAGATCTATTGCCTCATGAAACATGAAAAACCATCTCCCTTCTTCAAAACACTATGCAAGAGGCGGCAGTCTGCTGCTTTTTCCATCCTCCCACATTTTGACTGAAATAATAAGGGATTTATCCCCTAGTGTCAAGGAAGAGAGCACGGGCGGTATGCCCGTGCTCAAGGAGATTAGGAAAAATGGATGAAAGAACAAGTGTCATGCATCGAAGTTGTAGGTTTTCAGCATGGTTCTTGCCAGATCAACAATGTTGTACAGGGCAAATACGCAGATGATGATTCCTGTGACCACAGGGCCTGCTCCCATTGCCTCTGCAACTGCGGTGATGGCTGTGGTGAGTGCGAAGTCAGCCTTTGGAACCTCCAGCAGTCCCTTGAACCAATCCTCGAAACTCTGACCCTCACCGGTTCCGAACCTGAAATACTCATAGAGCGACATTATTGAGATTGCCACGAGACCTGCACCGACAGAGATGGCACAGGCTGCGCTTATCTTTCCCCAGAAAACTACTGCAGGCATGCAGGCATAAACAACACCTGCGGTCAGAAGGACAATTGCCCTCACGACAAGAGTCTTCAGGTCTTTGTAGAATGCAGCCTGCTGGTTAAGCGGGATTGCGCGTGCAATCTCCTCTCCCTTGAGATTTATCTCACGTTCCACTTCTTCCGTGAGTTCCACAAGCTCCTGGTATTTTTCGGCAGGAAGCAGGCATCTTGCAGTGTCCATGACATCATCAACATCATTTTTCGCCTGAGCCAGATCCACTGAGTAGCAGAAATCGAGATAGTCCCTGCCTCCGGATTCTGCAAGTGTCATGTCCACAATCTCAGAGCCACTCATTCTGCCGGTGCTCTTTGATGCCCCCTCAATGCTGGATTTCAGGTCGTCATCCAGATAATCCTTCACGTTGTCCAGTTGGGCATCTATGACCCTTGAGACTCTGGACCTGAGGCTTGAATCTGTGATTGACTGCTTGAAAGATGGCTTGTAGTTTGCGTTACAAGCCACAAAACACACCAGTATAAGTATGCAGATTACCTGATTGAGCAGGTTGCTGCGTTTATCCTTATAAAACATTTTCACCTCCAAAAGTACCACCCGAACAACAGGCGGGCCCTGAATGTCGTATAGCACGGGAATTCTCCCTTGATTCGTGAGTATTCATCTGAGAATGTGCCTGACGGATCCCGGATGACAATGCCGGGTTCTATGAAAAGCCCCGGTCCGAACTCAAAGCTCCAACCGACGGCAACTTCATTCAGACTGACTACATTCTCAAGATTGTTGGTTCCGCTGGAGAAGCCGAACTGGAAGACCGAAAGGCTCATGAAAGGTCCGGTGCGCCATGGATAATACACCAGGGCAACACCAGACTCAAATACAAAAGATGCCTGGTTCATTGTGAAAGCCATCGGAATTCGTATCTGAAACTCTTCTGAGACCATCGTTCTCAGGTCAAGATCAACTTGGAAGCTGCCGTGTCCAAGAAAGATATCCTGGACACTGGCAACATCGACTCCAAATCCTATCCGGTCCAAGCAGAATGCTGATGAGAATACACACAGCAGGATCATCAATGCCACCAAGACCTTTCTCATAGTCAGCCTCATTCTATGACCTCAAATAGAGCAATCTCGTTCTGAGATGTGAGCACCGCAAGGTACTTTCCGCTTAGGCAGATGCGCACGATGGATGACTCCAGTTGTGTGCTTCCAAGCTGGGCAATCTCATAGCCCGAGACCTCGAAGCTCACAATCCTCTTGCTGTTGTCTGCCACATAGAAGTAGTTGCTTCCGTCTGCAGCGATATCGGTCATTGATATGCCGATTGACTTGTACTTTGTGTACGGGGCATCACTGACCACCTTGTAGCTGTAAAGTCCAGTAGCGTTTCCGGCGACAACAGTCTGGTTGTTGACAAAGCGCAGTCTGTTCAGTGCACTTGGGGCAGCTTCTGACTCATACATAGAGATCAGGCTGCCTAAATCAGTTGTCAGCGCGGACACGAACTTGGCAGATGAAGCGCTTGCCGATGCCTCATATCGTCCGTTCTCAGAGACGTCCATGTCAGATACGTTGTAATAGGTGCTGCTCTTCTTCTGGACGGTTCCTGCATCAACAAGGGTGCCACCGCTTACCTTCAGGATGTAGTCGAATCCGTACATTCCCGCATCTGAGAGATAGATGTAGCCTTTTGACGGGTTGAATGCCGCTGCCGTGAAGTTTGTGAACGGGAGCCCGTAAGCAGGGACAAGTCCCTCGAACCTCATTCCCGGAATCTGCTCAAGTGTCTTGGAGTTCTGGTTGAAGCGCAATGCGCTGAAGTTCTCGGTTCCGCCATAGTTGTCTGTCAGAATCACGTATTCCATCTCCGGGTCAGAGAACACATGCTTTATGCTGCCAAGATATGGGAAATTGGAAGCATCATAAGTCTTCAGCACCTGAAGTGACCTGGATGCCACAGTGCAGACATACATCTTCGCGCTGGATGGGGTTACCACAAGGAACAAATCATCAGGCAGTGGTGTAATAAATGTACTCTGGCTGATTGCGCTTATGGCATTTCCTGCATGCTCGTTGAGCAGCGCCATCTCTCCGACTTGTCCGTTAGGCACAACGGTGAAAGAGTATGCAGCAGATCCCGTGCTTCCGCGAAGCTTGTTGTAGACAACCGCATCAACCCTGTGGACTCCGTTTCCGGGGACAATAGATACCGAGCTTCCGGTCCTGTCAACAGGAGTTGTCTCCTGAAGTTTGTTTCCATCGTAGTACCAGTCGATGGAAAGGCCTTCGGTCGATACATTCTCAGGCTCATTGAATGCGAACACATATGTGTACTGCACACCGTCAAGGAATGTCTCGGGATTTCCCTCCGCTGACAATGTGCCCTTGATCGGAGTTCCGGTCGCATCAGTGAAATAAGTCAGTACCGACGGCCCCAGCTCGCTGAAGTGAAACGTATGGGACCCGGAAGTGCTTGTTCCGTTGGAGATCCTGACTGCCTCAACAAGTCCTGCAACCTGCTGTCCTCCATCCTTGAGTATCACACGGACTTTGTAGGAGCCCGATGCCAGAGACTCCGAAATGGTCGCGGTCTTTGTGTTTGTGTTTAAGGTTGCTACAAGCGGCACCTCATCTGCGTCCATGTCTGGTCCTGTCAGAAAGACATCTATACTGGGGCTCAGGACATCACACAGTGACCAGTCCAGCACGTAGCTGAACGTGCCGGTCCCGATAAGTGTGTTCAGGACAACGGTCTGCGGAGCTGCTGTCGCCGTCAGCCTGAACGTGCTTGTTCCTGAGACAAGCTCAGTTCCCTCCCTGTTGAGTCCTTTTGCCGTCACTGTCCACTCTCCGATAGTCAGGCCCTCTATCTCCACCGAGCTGTTGTCAGTGTTCACAGTGAACGTCTTGCCGTTTGGACCTGTTCCGCTGATGGTGTATTTTGTGACGTCAAGAAGAGTGCTGTCACTTGGGAGTAAAGTCCTGCTTACGCCGTCAGAAGATGTTGACAGAATCAGCTTCATTGTTGTTGTCCCCGGGTTCTCCGCACAGGAGACAAGCAAAGCGATAAACACTACGATGATAAAAAGTGCATTTGATTTCCTCATGTTTTTCCTCCATGTACCCTCCCTTACGAGGAAAGTGCCGGAAATATTTCAGGAAAAATGAAGAATTTCTGATTTTTTTCTGTTGCATTTGCATATTATGCTTAACATTTGTATAGTTTGCCTGAAAAACTGCCGGGTATACCATTCATACAGATGGATAAACTTACGCCTGAGCAACGCCATTACAACATGTCCCAGATTCACGGAAAGGACACCAAGCCGGAGATCCTTGTAAGGAAGTATCTGTTTAACATGGGACTCAGGTACAGGAAGAATGACAGGCGTCTTCCCGGACATCCTGATATGGTGTTCCCAAAGTACAGGACGGTGATTTTTGTCAACGGCTGTTTCTGGCACGGGCATGAAGGCTGTTCCCGTTTCAGGATGCCCGGAAGCAACATCGACTTCTGGCAGGCAAAAATACAGCGCAACAAAGAACGGGATGAGCGCGTGACACAAGAGCTGGAGAGTCTTGGCTGGCGTGTGCTTGTTGTATGGGAGTGTGAGATAGACAGGAAATCCTACCGGGACGAGAATCTTGCCAGAATCTATCATGAGCTTATCTCCGAATTCTAGTTGTAGTTAGTTGCCCTAATTGCCTTAGATGCACTAGCTGCACTAGTTGCCTCAGTTGTCCTAATAAGCACAGTTGCGCATGCTCACATTTTCCTTTTCAATCCGCCATCGCCAATGATAAGCTTTTCATGTATTCGGAGGGGAAAATGAAGAAAACCGTCAAGAACCTTATTGTGC
>JAFZUN010000187.1 GCA_017618315.1 Spirochaetales bacterium | reverse complement strand
CATGAGCAGATTAATGGCAAACGTGTTGCACAGTGTGGATGTGGGGGCAGTCTTCTGCTCATAACCGTCGATGTCAACGACAGCATCACCGAACGGCATGAAATTGTTGATGAAGTAATCGGCCTCCTGATAGAGGTTCATTCCCGACGAGTGCCTCGCTGGAACCCCTTTCGGGACAGAATCAGCAAACCCTGTTGAAGTTATGGCTATTGATGTCATGCCGCGCTTTCTTGCCTCAAGCACCGCATCAATCGTCATTGCGTTGATTCCGTAGGCATTTGCAATGATGATCACTTCATTCGGGGTTTTGCCCACGTTGTAAGCATTGAAGACCTTCTCGGTGTAGCCCTCTGTCCTCTCAATGATGTTGGACCTCTTTGCCCCGTGAATGAGGTTTGTTCCGGCATCGAGGATGGCATTGATAGGGGCAAGACCGCCTGCCCTCCACAGAAGCTCCTCCGCAGCCATGTTGGAATGTCCGCCGGTTCCTATCACATGAATCAGCTGACCTCTGGCAATGCTCTGGGCAATTGCCCTGGCAGCATCCTCTAGCTGGGGATTGTTGTTTAGGATCTTGTCATAGATCCCCAGAACCGTGTTGTAATACTGAACCTGTTCCTTTCTCATTGTCACCTCTCATGCGAAATCATGGAAATGTCTGGAGATCTTCTCCCTCATTCCATCAACGTCTCCCGATCTGAGACTGTCTATCATGCTCCTGTGCTCCTGAATGAAGAGCACCTTGTCATCCATTGTCTTATCCAACATCTTCTGGAAGAACGCAAACATTGAGATAAGGGCGTCAAGAAGCTTATTTCCAACGCACCTGTAAATAATCTGATGAAATCTGGCATGTGTCCCCGCAATGTCATTGTAAGACCTGCCCTCTTTCACCTCGCTCTCCATCTGGTCAACCACCTGATCCAGCTCTCGGTAGTCTGACTCTGTCAGTTTCTGCATTGCCTCAGGAATGAAGTAATATTCCAGGGCCTTGCGTACCTGAAGCACCTCCTGGAAATCCTTGAACCCCACCTGCACGTTGTAAGTCATTGCATCGATGAGTTCCCTGTAGTTGAACTCCCTTATGAACCGACCCTTCCCTTGGACTGTCATTATCAGGCCCAGACTCTCAAGAGCCTTCATGGCCTCTCTTATTGCAGGACGTGAGACATGGAGGGCACCGGAAAGCTCCGCCTCAGTCGGAAGCTTTGCGCCTGCAGAAAGCTCATTGTCAATGATGTACTTCTTGAGCTGCATGACTACAACGTCTGTCTTGAGGTCTCTTCTTTCAAGCTGTTCAGGACATTCGACCTTATGAAACTCCATGCATTTCTCTCATATCATCTCAACAGAATTATTTGTCAGTTGTCTTACAACCCTCTATTTCAGACTAAACCAGAGGCAATCAGAAGTCAAATTCTTTTTTCCATAATCAGACAACCATGACAGAGACACCGTCAGGTATTGCAGTGACTGTGGCATCTGATTTTCCAAGAATATCATGTGCCATGTCCATGGCGGTCTTCAGGTCGGAAGCCGGAATCATGTGCATTGCCCTGACCATGTCATCAGGGGCCTTTGAGACAAGAATCACGGTTGCCTTCATCAGGATCCTGAGTAGAATCTGTGCCTCCCACTGGTCAGGAATTGTCTGGTTCCTGCCCCGTGCCAGAATCTCTTCTGTGGCCTTCTCAAGGCTGGAGGCGTCTGCTATTTGCCTGAAGAAAGACTCTCCGCCATGACCGTCATTGCAGGCCGCGATCATGATAATTATGCCGCCCTGCCTGACTGTTGCCTCAGCAGCTGTCATGCCCTTCACCGACTGGTAGATGTTCTGATCCAGGGGATAGCCTCCGTTGGTTGAAATGGCTATGTCAGCAGGAAGTGCCTTGACCGCACACAGTTTGGAAAGGAACTCACAGCCCTTCTCGTGTGCCTTCTCCATATCTCCGGATACGGCATATATGACTTCTTTCTCTGCATTAATCACAACATTGCAGATAAATGCCAGCCCCACCCGCCTTGCGGCCCAGACCATGTCCTTGTGGATGTTGTTGCCATCAAGTATTCCAGTCCTTGAATGGGAATCTGCGATGAACTCCGAGCAATGATTGGCCATCACTGTGATACGTGATGCAATCCCCGGCAGGACAGATTTTCTGCCTCCCGAGAAGCCCGCAAAAAAGTGCGGCTCTATGAAACCTTCCGAACAGACAAGATCTGCGGATGTCACAAGCGCATTGACAATCAGCTCTCCACCGCTGGGCAATCTGCCAAGATTTACCATGGGAGAGTTGTCACAGTCATGGATGACAATGGTCTCTGAATCAACAATCTCCTTGCCGAATTTGGACTCAAGCTCCGCTCTGGTTGTGCGTCGGTGACAGCCCGTGCTGATAAGAAGCGTTATCTCCGCATCTGGATTTCCCTTGCGGATCTCGGAGAGCATCTGCGGGATTATCACCTTGCTAGGAACAGGTCTGGTGTGGTCACTGCAGATAATCACAACCTTTTTCTTGCCCTCTGACAGCTCAGAGAGCCTCTTACTCCCCACAGGATTCTCAAGGGCCTGCCTTACAAGCGAGACCGGATCTGCCAAGGGAGTATAGCCGTTTATGCCTGAGCGAAGCACTCCAAGCAACGAGGAATCAGGGATATCAAGCACCTGATTGTCATGTCCGAAAGGAAAAGATAGTCTCATCAGAATCCCCCTACCTGTAGGATATCCCAAGTTCATTAAGGATATTCGTCAAAGCCTTGTGAGCCCTCTTGAAAGGCTCCACACCGGAGAAACCCCTCATCCTTCCAGCATAAGACAGATGAGGCTCCAGCGATATTATCAGGTCCTGACGGTCTTTGAGTGCATCAAGAAGAACCGGGATTCCTCCTTCTCCAGCGCCCGCCACATACCGCTCCTCATCATCATAGCACGCATCCTTGATATGAACATACTCAATGTAATCCTTAAGCAGGGGCAGACAGTCTTTAACCGGGTCATCTCCCTCGGAGACAAACGCCGCCGGGTCAAACGCGCAACGCAGGAACGGACTTCCAACATCATCAAGGATTCTCTTTGAGAACGACCCGTGTCCGCCTATGGTCTTCTCGCCTCCCTCCATGACAAGAACGATACCTTCCTTCCCTGCCTGATCAGCCATTGCACGGAGATGATCAACCGCATAAGGAAGCGCCTGTGTCCTGTTCATGTCTCCGGGGTAGAAGGAGAACACCCTGACGTACGCGCACCCGAACTCATGTGCCCTGAAGCAAGCATCTTTTACCTTGTCCGAGATTGATTGCTTGGTACAGGAGACATATTCCTTTCCCACAGGTGAGGACACACATGTGATTGTCAGACCTTCAGAATCAGTCCTTTGCCTGATCTCCCTGATCTGCCTGAGCGACAGGTCCATCACATTGACATCATCCATGGTCCTGATCTCAAGGTGCGTGAGCCCAAGCTCCCTGATGACCTTAATCTGGACATCCAAGGAAGGATCAATCTCATCGGAAAAGCAGCTGATGATCATTTAATGCTCCATAAAACAAGGCCACCATACTGACGCATGATGGCCTTTTCTTACATTTATGTCAGAGCGGTCTGTTCCATTCCTCCGGTGAGATCCTGACGATCTCATCTGTGTCAGCGCTCTTGTGGATTGCATCACAGACAGTTGTCAGGTTCCT
>JAFZUN010000186.1 GCA_017618315.1 Spirochaetales bacterium | reverse complement strand
TTCCTACTGACGAGGAGCTGGTCATCACAGAGGATGCCGTGGCCCTCATGAACGGAACATATGACATCCATACAAACTTCCACTACAGCTTTGAGGATCCTTCATATGTAAACAAGGGACGCGAGAGAGGTCTGGTGAAGAATCTGGAGAAGAAACCGGAGCTCAAGGCCCTTATCGCCAAGCCTAAGAGAAAGTAATTCAAGTTTTTTCAGTGCTTGAAAGAGGACTGCTGCATTTATTGCAGCGGTCCTTTTCTTTTGTTTATTTCCGTCTGTAAATGATGCAATAATAGCATATAAGTGATATTGCATAAATATAGAAATTATATTCAAAAAATATTGAATAAATATTAAATAGATTTGGAAATAATTGAAGTTATATTGTTGTCATAGCTATTTTGTAGTTCTTTTGAATCAATTCAGCCTTAAAACGATATTCTTGTTATTATTCTGCTCCTCATTGCGCAGATGCGGGATTTAATATAGTATTACCAAATTAGATTAATATTACATGAGGTAGTATTGTAATGAAGGCCATTGAACTTGAGAAAACCTACAATCCCAAGGATTTTGAAGAAAGGATCTATGCCCAGTGGGTGGAAGACGGTAATTTCAAACCGTCCGACAGTGACGGAAAACCGTTCGTGATTGTCATGCCGCCACCAAATGTGACAGGAATCCTGCACATGGGGCATGCCCTTAACAATTCCCTCCAGGACATCCTGACCAGATATTACAGGATGACGGGTCGTCCGACACTGTGGCTTCCGGGAACAGACCATGCCGGAATCGCGACACAGAATGTCGTTGAGAGACAGCTTGCAAAGGAAGGTCTCAGAAGACAGGATCTCGGACGTGAGAAGTTCATCGAGAGAACTTGGCAGGTCAAAGAAAAGCATCATGACATCATAGTAAGCCAGCTCAAGACAATCGGTGCCTCATGTGACTGGTCCCGTGAGCGTTTCACCATGGATGAGGGACTCTCAAAGGCTGTGAGGGAGACATTTGTTTCTCTTTATGAGCGTGGTCTGATCTACAAGGGCCTTTATCTGGTCAATTACTGCCCGCATTGCGGAACCGCTCTGGCAGATGATGAGGTTGAGCATCAGGAGGATACCGGACATCTCTTTGATGTCAGATATCCGTTTGCAGACGGAAGCGGCTACATCACCGTGGCCACAACCAGACCCGAGACAATGTTCGGTGACCAGGCTGTTGCCGTGAACCCGGATGATGAGAGATATAAGGCCCTTGTGGGCAAGATGCTCAAGCTGCCGCTTACGGACCGAGAGATTCCGATCATCGCTGACAGCTTTGTCGGTATCGAGTTCGGAACCGGTATGGTCAAGATCACTCCGGCTCATGACCCGAACGACTGGGAGTGCGGAAAACGCCATAATCTTGAGCCTATCAATATCCTTAACCCTGACGGAACACTAAATGATGTCTGTCCTGAGCAGTTCAGGGGACTTCCTGCAGAAGAAGCCAGGATGAAGGTGGCAAAGGTTCTTGAGGAACAGGGCTATCTTGTTAAGTGTGAAGAATATAAGCATGAGGTAGGTCATTGCTACAGATGCAACACCACAGTTGAGCCTTACATGAGCGAGCAGTGGTTTGTCAGAATGCGCCCGCTTGCTGACAAGGCCCTCAAGGCCTGGAGAGACGGGGAGATCCGCTTCTATCCCAAACGCTGGGAGAACACTTACTCGAACTGGCTTGAGAACATCCGTGACTGGTGTATCAGCCGTCAGCTCTGGTGGGGACACAGGATTCCGGTATGGTACTGCGATGACTGCGGCAACATGATGGTCAGGCGCGAGGATCCTTGCTGCTGTGACAAGTGCAAGAGCAAGAATATACGTCAGGACAACGATGTGCTTGACACGTGGTTCAGCTCGTGGCTCTGGCCGTTCAGCACTCTCGGATGGCCGCAGAATACTCCGGACCTTAAGAGGTTCTTCCCGACATCAACTCTTGTAACTGCTTATGACATAATATTTTTCTGGGTTTCCAGAATGATAATGGCGTCTTTGGAGTTTAT
>JAFZUN010000185.1 GCA_017618315.1 Spirochaetales bacterium | reverse complement strand
TGCACGGACACCGTCGGTAAGCATCAGCTCGGTGATCACACATGCCACGGCAAGTAGGCAGAGAAGCGCAATCACGAGCATGAAGGTTGAAATGTTCCCTTTACTCGTTGAAGAACCCATGGTTTGAGAATATAATGAAGCCGTAGATTTGCCAAGAGGAGAATTTATGGCGCGTTCCGGAAGCTATGACGATTTGAGCGATAACAGGGTCTCAAGAAGGGGAAACCGTTCCTCGAAGATTCTGCTTGCTACCATCTTGCTATCAATTCTCATCTGCATCATTGCATTGTTTTGCTGGGTTAAGTTAATGGAGGCTGAGGAAGTTAAGAAGGCAAATCAGGCCTCAACTGTAGAGCAGAAACCTTCTGAGACTCCCGTTGCAGAGGCTAAAGCCGATGTTCAGGATGAGATTCTGGCACCTACAGTCAATGAGAAGCTCAGTTCAGCGACCGCAAACGTGGACCTGACCATTGACAGTGCTCTCTCATCGCTCTCATCATCTGAGTCATCTGGCATGGACTATATCTCTTCAGGAGATTATTCGCTTTCATCAGATCCTGATGCTCCTGTGGTAGAGGAGAGCATTGAGATGAAGAAGCCGGTCATAGCCCAGAATCTCTCCCGCTCGCAGCAGCCTACGCTCTCAAAGGACCTTGTCAAATGGCAGGAGTACACCATCAAGGCAGGTGACTCCCTTACCGACATAGCCAAGTCATTCGGTCTGGATGTCCAGACTATCATCTCAGTGAACCATATCAAGAGTGTGGCATCACTGTGGATTGGAAGCACTATGCAGATTCCTGACAGGGATGGAACGCTTTACACTGTCAGGGAAGGGGATACACTATCTTCCATTATTGAGCAGTTCTCGCTTGGTATCAGCGCAGGTACGCTTGCAGATGTAAACGGCATACTCGACGGTACACTGCAGGCCGGTCAGGAGCTGTTTATTCCGTATGACACTATCGAGACCTCTGGTACCATCACAGCCGACGAGATGGCTTTCTCAATTCCTGAAGGCAAGGCTGTGGGTATGTACAACCAGAAGGTTCCCAATCCTATCGGAAACGACTCATTGCAGCTCGACGGAATCCTTCTTCAGGGCAATGCCGGAGATCCTGTCTGTGCAGCTGAGGCTGGAACTGTCGTTGACAAGGGCTTCAATGAGAATGGCTCGGGCTTTGTGAAAATCATGCATTCCAACGGTTACACCTCATACTATGATTATCTTGGTGATATTTCCGTTGAGACTGCCGATTCTGTCCAGAAAGGACAGCAGATCGGCGTTTTCATGCAGGGTAGCACAAGCTACGATAACCCTGTGGTATTCTTCCGAATCGAGCAGGGTGGTGTTGCCTTTGATCCTTATTCCTTCTGATTTTTGACGTTTTATCTCTCCCAAAAATGATTTTTTGATTTTTGGGAGAGCATTTTCTAAGTTTTTGCTCTCCCAAATCCGTTTTTTTTGATTTTGGGAGAGAAATCTCACTCAGTTATTCTGCTAGAGGAGTTGTTGATCAGGTCAATCCTGTAGAGCATGCTGGACTTGGTTCCGGCAACGAAGATTCCGTCATCTGCTGTGGGCAGGATGTTGGTGATCTCCGCTGTTCTGAGGTTGGCCGCAAAGCCTGTGTTGATCTGCTCGGTCTCGTTGTCAGTCTTGATTTTCTCGAAGTAGCTTGTGCACTTGAAATAGATCTCATCGTTGTAGATGAAGGACATGGCCTGCGTGGAGAACGCATAGGGGACAGACGACTTGAGGGTCACATAAGGATCTGCGGCAATCTCTGTGGCGCTCATCTTGTATGCCTCAAGCTTTGAGTTGCTATTCTTGTAGTTGAGCAGCACGAAGTCAGAGTCACATATGGCCTGGAAGCCGATGAAAGTGTTGTAGACAGTGTCTGAACCTATTCCATTGACCTTGACGGCTCCTGAAGCATCGATGACATAGTACTTGTAGTTGTCTGAGTTGTCCTTGATGCAGAAGAACGCATAATCACCTGAGATGAGGGTATACATGACTGCCTTGATATCAGCCACCAGGGAATCGGCGCAGCCGTACTTAAAAATGCCTGTGCTGTTGTAGTAAAGGCCGTTAGCAAGAAGGTTGGTGAAAGTGCCTTCCACGACAACAGGATCAGCATATTTGGTGCCGTCAAAGGCATAGTACTTGATTACAGCACCGTCCTCAGGTTTCTTGTTCTGCCAGAGAATCAGAAGTGATCCGTCTGTCTGGTTCATGCTGGCGGCTCTGATGATAGGAGCATCAGTATTCTCCGGATCATCGGCAAAGAGGGCATTTTCCTGGCCGATCTTGAAGATCCCGTCATCGGTGAGGTAGTAGTATGCGCTGTCGTACTGGCCCAGATAGCTTCTGGTAGTGACTGATGTGCTTTCTGTGGATGCGGCTGCCTCTGAGTAGATGCCGTCAGTTGCATCGATGTTGCATGAGACAAGGAGTGCTGCGATGATTGTGATTATGATAAGTATGTATCTCTTCATGTCAGCCTCCTCAGTGTCTGTATGAGAGTGTAAGCGTGACGGGCATAAGACCGCAGAATGCGCTTGCAAGGTTCTTGTTGCTGTTCTTGCCGTAGAACTCGCTGGTGACCATGAGTCCGGTCTCGACTCCAAGTCCCCAGTTTTCGGTGAAGAAGAAGGATGGAGTCAGTGTCAGTGATGCGAACGGGGCAAAATACTTGCCCTCATTGTATCTGATGAACGCGCCTCCGAGATTGAGTGACAAGGCGATATCGAACTTTCCGGTCTGGACCGGCACATAAGTGAACTTGGCGGTGATGGGCACTGTTGTCAGAAGAAGACCGCTGTTCGAGTAGTTAAATACGTAAGCAAGCTCTCCGCCAAGTGCGGTATATTCGGAAAGATAGGCCTGATATGAGAGTGATGCAAATCCACCCAGTTTGAGGTGAGTGTCACTGAATGTCACGGTGCCCCTGTCAGGATCCTAGTAGAAGGATATGAATGCCGGGAAATCGACTCCCGCCCTTATGGAGAACACTGAGTCTCCGGGGAAATAATAGGTTGACCGTGCGAATATAGGCATGGCAGCAATCAGGATCAGAATCATTACCAGTCCCATGATGATTGTTTTCTTCATGCGTGCTCCTTGCGTTTGGCTTCTTTTATTATTAATGATACCAAGTTATAGTTTTTTATTGAATACAACAACACAAAAACACACATTTATGGCAATTTGTTACTTAATTGATTATTATATTTCCGTAAGGGGGAATGAGCATGATTCTGTCTGGAAAGGAACTCAGTGAGATTGTCAGGGAAAAGACTGCCCTGCGCTGTGCTGCCTTTGAAAAACGTTTCGGAAGAAAGCCATGTCTTGCCGTGGTGCTTGTAGGTGATAATGCCGCAAGTCAGACCTATGTTAAAAGCAAGAGAAAATCCTGCGAGGAGCTGGGATTGGCCCATGTGGATCTCACTTTTGAGTCCTCAATCTCCCAGGATGAGCTTCTTATCTGCATTGAGACCCTTAACAATGACCCTGCTGTGGACGGAATTCTTGTCCAGATGCCTCTGCCTTCCCACATTGATGAGCTGGCAATCACTGAGGCTGTTCGTCCCGAGAAGGATGTTGACGGATTCCATCCACAGAACATCGGAAAGCTTCTTCTTGGTCAGAAGTCCCTGGTTGCATGCACTCCAAGTGGCATTATGCGCATAATTGACCATTATGGTATTGAGACTGCAGG
>JAFZUN010000184.1 GCA_017618315.1 Spirochaetales bacterium | reverse complement strand
AGCTGGTTGAGCTCTCCGGCATGGAGTCAAGAATGACAAACCAGCTCTCCGGCGGCCAGCAGCAGCGTGTCGCCCTTGCAAGGGCCCTGGTCATCGAGCCTTCTGTGCTGCTCTTTGATGAGCCTCTGTCGAACCTCGATGCAAAGCTTCGTGTCCAGATGAGGACCGAGATCAGACGCATCCAGCAAGAGGTCGGAATCACCGCCATTTACGTCACCCATGACCAGAGCGAGGCAATGGCCATCTCCGACAAAATCATCATCATGGACAAGGGCGTGGTGGCTCAGATGGGCACCCCGCAGGAGATCTACTATCATCCTGTCAACGAGTTCGTCGCGGACTTCATCGGAGAAGCCAACTTCCTCCGCGGACCGATGGTCGGCAAAGAAGGCAAGTACGCGGTGCTCGAGGTCGAGGGCAACAAGACTTTGGTCGAGTACAGCGACAAGATGAAGCAGGGCGAGACCTACACCGTGGTTCTCAGACCTGAGGCCGCAAGCCTTGCCGACGAGGGCGGACTTCCATGTAAGGTTGTCCTCTCATGCTTCATGGGAAGCTACCAGAACTACCATGTCATGGTCGGCAACACCCTTGTCAAGCTTGAGGAGAAGAACCCCAAGAACAAGAAGATCTACAATGTGGGCGATGAATGCCACTTGGTCTTCGAGGCCGAGTCCGTCCACGTGCTGTAATTTATCCATTGTAATAGGAGAAACAACTATGGCAAAAACACTTTCAGCCACTACTTCCAGAAACAGCTTTCTCATGGGAACCAACCCCATCATCAGGAAGCTGGCGAGAATCGAGGAGACTGATTCCGAGAACAGCTGCTCATATGCGGGAATCTCGACAAAGCTCCTTTATTTCATGGTCATGGTCATGGCCGGTATCCTTCTCAACGCCATCATGGGCGGAAGATGGGGAGGAGAGGTCATCAAGACAGACAGCATCGAGAAGCTTCTGACTGTCAATGAGGTCATTGCGGTGGGTATTGCCGCACTTGTCCTGATCATCTCTCCGATTCTGGCATCGCTCATCAAGGTGACTATTCCAGTCACAGGTGCGCTGTTCTGTGCCAGTACCGGATTCGTCATCTCGTGGGCGGGTTCCACATTCGGAAAAGAATATGCCCAGACAATCTGGCTTGCATTGATCATCACTGCAATCGTTGTCATGGTCATGGGATTCCTGTATTTCTCAGGCAAGGTTCAGGTCACCAAGAAGTTCAGGACAATGCTCATCACCCTGTTTATCACGGCAATCGGGGCAAGTCTCCTGGGGGTCATCGGGTCCCTCATTCCTGCCACAAGGGGTTTCGTGACCGGATTAATGGACAACGCGGTCATCAACATCGGCGCCAGCGTCCTTATGGTGATCATCGCATCCCTGTTCCTTCTTGTTGATTTCGATACCATCAAGCATGCGGTTGACGACGAGCTTCCGAAGAAGTATGAGTGGTACGCCGCATTCGGTCTTGCGTTCAGCGTGATCTGGCTGTTCTTCAAGATCCTGGAGCTGCTCGGAAAGGCCAAGGGCAACAACAAGAGCTGATTATCAGAATGAGTTATTTGGGGCTGGTTTCAGCCCCATTTTTGTCGGAAAGAGGATGAACCGATGGATGTCTGCGAGGCAAACAGAAGAGCCTGGAACAAAGAGGCGGTAAACAGGAACTACTGGACATTGATGGTCTCAGAGGAAAGGATTAATGCCGCAAAGAAGGGGAAACCCGGAATCTGGGTCACTCCATTCAAGAATGTTCCTCTGTCATGGATAGAAAACCTGAAAGGGAAAGCTGTCCTTCTTGCCTGTGCGGGTGGCGGGCAGCAGACTCCGGTTCTTGCCGCATTCGGATGCAAGGTCACGACCATAGACATATCCGATGAGCAGATAGAACAGGACAAAAAGGCGCTTGAAAGATATGGTCTTGAGGCTAATCTTGTCCGCGGCAACGTTCTTGAAATGCCATTTGAGGATAAGAGCTTTGATGCGGTCATCATGCCTCAGGCCATGAACTTCATTGAGGATATAGGGCTGTTGTACAATCAGGTGCACAGGATTTTGAAAGAGGGTGGCTGCTTCATATTCGGGACGGCAAATCCTGTGATCTACACATTTGATGAGAAGGTGCAGGAGCACAGGCTCAGAATGAAATACACAATCCCGTTCTCACATACAAGATCGTTTTCACAGAAAGATCTTGAGAAGCGCCTGCAAGACAATGACACGCTGGAGTTCTCCCATACCTTGGAGTCAATCATAGGAGGTCTGACAAAGGCAGGGTTTGTCATTGACGGTTACTATTCGGACGAATGCGGAAGCAGTCTTACAGACTCTTTTGTCTGTGATTCACACATGGCTTTCAAGGCAACAAGGAGCAAGGCATGAGAAAGTACTATGAGGCATATGATGACCGTTACAGGCAGATTCATGCCAGAGGTCAGCGCTGGACAGCTGATGTGAGCACCCCAGTGGTAATGAAGGCCATACAGGAGAACTGCTGTAAAGACTCATCAAGGATTCTGGAGATAGGGTGCGGGGAAGGCCGTGATGCCAGGGTGATCCTGGAAGCCGGATATAACCTGAATGCGACCGACATATCTGAGGAGGCAATCTCCTTCTGTAAGAAAACGATGCCCCGGTTTGCCGGATCTTTCAGAGTTCTGGATTGCATTAATGGAAATCATGACATCAAATATGACTTCATATACTCTGTGGCGGTGATTCACATGCTTGTCGATGATGCGGACCGCAATGCGTTCTACAGCTTCATCCGTGACCATCTGACATCCGATGGACTTGCTCTGATCTGCACTATGGGAGACGGGGAGAGCGAGTTCTGCACTGATTCGTCACAGGCCTTTGAGCTCAAGGAGAGAAACCATGTATCCGGCAAGGTCATGGTTGCGGGAACCACATGCAGGATGGTGTCGTGGCCCACATTTCTGCAAGAACTCTCCCGGGCCGGACTTGAGGTCATAGAGAAGGGGCTCACTTCCGCGATGCCGGATTTTGACAGTCTTATGTATGTGCTGGTGAGAAAGGCCTGAGGCTGTCTGTTTCTGATTGACTCAGATGATTCCGGCAGGAATCAGTATCACAAGGAGCAGGGCTACAAGCCCCCATTCAATGCAGAGGAATCTTGTTCTCTTCTTTGGTTCCATGTCAGGCACATAGTTGCTGGCAAGGAAGAACGGGATGTAGGTTGTGATGAACACGGGAATCACACCCCACCATTTATAGACCCAGATGAATGAATGGTTGCTGGTTCCGGCCAGGAAGGACTCGAAAAGTGCGAACAGAAGAGCCATCTCAAGTGCCACCATCAGTTTGCAGCTGATTCCCTTTCTGCCGTTCTTTGCAAAATACCGCTTGCTCCTGTCCTGCGGCATCATCTTGAATGAGATTATTCCTGCAAGAGAGAACATCATCGAAAGTTCCCAGCAGACACCCACAAGCAGGATGAATGTGGTTGACTGGTTTGACACCGACCAAAGCGGGTAACCGAACACATGCCCTATGATTGCGTTTGTGATCTCATAAAGCCAATGCACCCCGTACAGTGCAAGACCGGCATAGATTGCCTCGTAGTTCTTCTTATGGATCTCTGACCAATATACGTAGAAAACCACCGAAAGGATGAAGATGAATGTCCAGTTGAAGTTGTCAGTGCTTCTGACAACGATTGCGTTCACAAGGTCTTTTGCCTGCTGTGAGCCGTCTCCCCAGAATTTTAACATAAGCACTCCTTTTCCTCAGTATAGCATCTATTTCCGCTGTTTTAGTGATAATATAGAGTTCAATGGACAAATACGAACGGACTCGGGCAGAGACAGGAGGTTTTTCTTATGATTCTTTTGGTTATTGATATGCAGAAAGGCATTGTTGATGAAGACCTGTATGCGTACGACACCTTTTTGGACAGAACTGTCAGGCTGGTTGATGCCGCAAGAAAGAACAATGTAGAAGTCATCTTTGTCCAGCACGAAGCCGGCAAAGGAAGCGGACTTTCTGTCGGGGACGAAGCCTTTGAGATAATCGACCGAATCAGGCCGGAGCAGGGAGAGAAAGTCTTTGTCAAAACAATCAACAGCTGCTTCGGAAACAAAGACTTCAAGGCATACATGAAGAGCCAGAAAGACAAAAGACTGATGATTGTGGGGCTACAGACCAATTACTGTATCGATGCCACCGTAAAGTCTGCTTTTGAAAGAGGTTATGATGTGATCATCCCCGAGGGGACGAACTCCACATTTGACAACGACTACATTACCGGCGAGACGGCTGTCCGTTACTACAACGAGGATGTCTGGGACGGACTTGCCGATGTTGTTTCATTTGACGAAGCATTGGGATTGCTACAATGAAAGAATTAACAATTAGATTTGAGGAGCCTAAGGATTATCGGACAGTGGAGAACCTGATAAGGGAGTCTTTCTGGAATGTCTACAGACCCGGTTGCAGCGAGCATTATGTGATGCATGTGCTCAGGGATGACCCGGCGTTTGTGAAAGACCTGGATTTCGTAATGGAGAAGGACGGGGTGCTGATAGGTCAGAACATGTTCATGAGGACTGTCATCAATGCGGATGACGGCAGGGACATCGATGTGCTGACCATGGGTCCCATCTGCATCACTCCGGATCTCAAGAGAAAAGGCTACGGCAAGATCCTTCTGGACTATTGTCTTGAGAGGGCTACGGAGAAGGGATTTGGTGCGGTTCTATTTGAGGGCAACATCGGATTCTACGGAAAATGCGGCTTTGACTACGCAAGTAAGTTCGGAATCCGCTATCATGACATTCCTGAGGACGCGGACGCATCGTTTTTTCTGTGCAGGGAGCTGATTCCGGGATATCTGGACGGCATTACCGGGGTGTATCAGACTCCCAAGGGCTATTATGTCGACGATGCAGATGTTGAGCTCTTTGACAGGTCTTTCCCGCCCAAAGAGAAGCTCAAGCTACCCGGCCAGATTTTCGGATAATCAATATCCACGAATCGTAGGTTGCCTCAGTCCTGACCGTCTGATACTCTGATGACCGATTGGAGACGGATATGGACAACTACGTTACAGGATCGCTTATAAAGAAACTCAGGGAAGGCAAGAGGATGACTCAGGAGGAGCTGGCAGACAAGGTCTGTGTCAGCGCCAAGGCCGTGAGCAAATGGGAGACGGGAAGGGGATTTCCGGATATCGGCCTGATCGAGTCCCTGGCAAAGGCCCTGGATATCTCTGTGATAGAGTTATTATCCGGAGTTGACATCAGGAACAAGAACAGGTCCTCCGATATGAAAAAGGCCAAATTCTATGTCTGTCCTGTATGCGGTAATGTCATTCAGGCCACAGGAGAGGCCGTTGTGACATGCTGCGGCATTACGCTTCCGCCTCTTGAGGCTGAGACTCCTGATGAGGAACACGCGATAAAGCTTGAGGTTGTGGAGGATGAGTATTATGTCACATTGGACCACCCCATGACAAAGACCCATTACATCTCATTTCTTGCTGCGGTATCCGACCAGTGCATACAGT
>JAFZUN010000183.1 GCA_017618315.1 Spirochaetales bacterium | reverse complement strand
GTTTTTAAGGTGCATGTTTTGTTGTAAATGGCGCTTTAGTGGCGCTTTAGTGAGACAATGCAGTTTCCCTCCCTCCCTGTTTTGTGCAATAATGCATATTGATATATAGAAGCGCATGTGCGCAAAAGCAGGGAGTTGATATGTTCAAGCAAGAGATACTGGATAGGTTTCTGAGATACGCTGCCGTGGACACCATGAGCATCGAGGCTCTGGCAGACAAGAAGCATCCGTCATTTGATGGAGAATGGGATCTTCTGAGGCTCCTTGAGAAAGAGCTCAGGGACCTGGGGCTCACAGAAGTGAATCTGGATGAGCACGGATATCTTCTCGCAAAGCTTCCGGCAACGTCACCCGGACTTCCAACCATTGCCTTCAGCGCGCATGTGGATACCGCCGATGATGTCGAGGGCAACCATGTGAAGCCTGTTGTCAATGACTACAAGGGCGGTGACATTGTGCTCAAGAACGGCATGGTCATTGAATCTAGCAAGAACAGTGAACTGGCCCAGTATGCAGGATCAAAGATCATCACTTCTGAAGGCGATACCCTTCTGGGCTGCGACGACAAGGGCGGAATCGCGGAGATCATGACTGCGGTCTCTTATCTTGTTAAGCATCCCGAGATCATGCACGGAGATGTCGAGATTCTCTTCTCCCCTGACGAGGAGACAGGTTTTGGCATGGACTTCTTTGATGCAAAACGCCTCAAGTCCGAGGCTTTCTACACGGTGGACGGCGGTGAGCGTTACTATGTTGAGCTTGAATGCTTCAACGCAGCTACGGTGAAGGTCCATTTCTCCGGAGTATCCTATCATCTGGGAGCTGCCCGAGGCAGAATGGTCAATGCCCTGACAATGGCGGCAGCTTACATCAATGCGCTTCCACAGGCGGAGAGCCCTGAGGCCACAGACGGGCGTTACGGATACTATTGCGCTCAGCAGGCAAGCGGAAACGCGACAGATATGGACATCACAATCTACCTGAGAGACTTTGACTATGACAATCTTATCCGCAAGATCGATGTCCTGAAGTCACTGGCCAAGACAATTGAAGGCCTGTACATCGGCGGCAAAGTCATAGTTGAAGACAAGATCAGTTACCTGAACATGGGAGAGGCGGCAAAGAAGAGCCCCAAGGCAGTCGATGCCATCTTCCAGGCGGGAAAGATTCTTGGCCAGCCGTTGAAGACGGAGATAATACGCGGAGGTACGGACGGATCTCGTATTGCCGAGATGCTGGGCATCCCGTGTCCGAACCTCTACACGGGTGGGCATAACTATCACAGCAGGTTCGAGTGGGCAGCGCTCGATGCCATGGACGATGCCACAGACCTCATAATTGAGATAATCAAGCAGTGGGCGGAATAAGGTGAGAAAGCTTTTCCCCGTACTGATAATACTGATCCTCTTCTGCTCAAGCATCTATGCTCTCAACATCAGCTATGTCTATGGGAACAACATCTCTTCCGTCACAAAGGAAGGCGGGGTTTCCAGAGGCCAGGTGTACAAGGATGAGCTGGGCAACACCCTCATTGTCAGAAAAGTCCGTGACAATGTGGTCATGTTCGATAAGCTTATATCCAGGGCGGCATACCAGAGAGATTCTGAGCTCTCAAAACGCGGACCGTTAAACACCATCACCGTCATGGGCGGGATAAATCACACTCTTGCCAGCTACAGTATCACAACGCCGATCTACCCGTTCTCTCCGGTTGTGATGGGCGGTCTGAGCTATGGACAGCAAAAAGGTGTCCGCGCACTTGTTCTTGCAGGAATTGATGTCACTGTGCCTTTGGCGAGGCTCTGGGACACTTCTAACACCTTCATCCAGAACGGGAAACTTATCGGATGGGGAACAGCCGGAATAAGCATTGCCGGAGCAGGTGTAACCTTTGCAAGCGGCTATGGTTTCTGCTACAGACACAATATCGGATCATTCTGTTGGAATGCCGGTTTCAGCTGGCTTTTCGTCCAGGATAAGTATTCCATATGGACTCCGTTTGCAGGTGTCGGGGTTTGCTTCTGATGAGAAAGGCAAGATTTGTCCTGCTTATTCTGTCCCTCATTATTGTTCTGGTTACAGTCACCGGATGCTCATCAGTTTCAGCACTCTTCAAGTCAAATTTCTCAGGTCTTCCCTTCTGGTACTATGAGCCGGAATACGGTGTCGGGAAAGGCAACACCGGCATGGTCGGAGAAGGTGTCTCGTCCACCGAGCGACAGGCCGAGCTTCTTGCATATACCAATCTTATAGCTGTCCTGTCAGACAGGATCGGGTATGAGCTGGGACAGGAGGCTTACAGGGAGCTGAGTGTGATGGGAACCATCAACCAGTTCGGGCTTGAGATCGTGGACCGTTTCTCAGTTGCCGCCTCAGACGGAAACTACCATTTCTACCTTCATGCGGTGCTAGACCGTGAACTGCTTGACAGTGCCACCAGTGATGAGAACAAGAGAAGGTCATCAGTGTCATCTGAGATAGAGAGTCTTGTGCTTGAGGGGGATACATTTGTCAAGACAGGAAAAGAGCTCAAGGCAGTTGAGAACTACATCAAGGCAATGACATTGAGCTATGGTCTTGATTTCATTGACAGTGAGTACACGTATGATGCCCTGTACCCTGTTGTGGTTGATCTTCTTCAAAGCATCACCGTGGCAGTGTCCTCAACCAGGCCTGAGCTTGCCATCTGCACAATATCCATTTCAAGGAAAGGCACATTTGTCTCCTCCGCCGTGGAATCAGCCGAGATAAAGGCAACATACTCTGCCGTTGACTCCAAAGGTGAGCAGTACACAGATAGCTTTGTCTATATATCAGATAACGACGGAAGATTCGAATTCAATGCCATAAACACCTCGATAGTGAGAAAGGGCACAGTGACTTTCAGCCTTAATCTCTCTGATGAGATTGCAGCGTTGGAGAAGGCTGCTCCCGGAGAGAGCACTGAGAAACTCAAAGAACTAATAGATTCAAAGACAGTCAGATTCGATTACGCCAAAACCTACATCAACGGAAGCATTGCGGTAAGTGTCATAGAGCATGACAGTCTCGGATATGTCACCGGTGTGACCGATATAGCAGATTATCTTGTATCCAAGTTCAAGGATGACGGTGCGGATGCCAATGCTTTTTATCCGGAGCTTGATGACGAGTACGATGTGATCTATGAGTTCAACCACAGCTCAAGGACAGAGAGCCTCATGCTGGTAATCAGGGTCGGTGTCGTTGATGTCATAGAGTCAAAGACAGGAATGTATGCGGCCAGTGCGGAGGGGCTTGTGACATTGTTCCTGAGCTCATCCGAAGCGGTACTGTATCAGAGTGATGTGATCAACGCCAGCGCTTTTGAGGAAACCGAAGATGATGCTGTCACCAGTGCCTTCAAGACTCTTGTGGACATTGCTTATACCCTGGTGAAGGCGGAATATGTTTGATCTTGTCAGAACCACGGACATGCCTGAGTATAACGGGGTGGCATCGTTTTATGTCCATGACAGAACAGGCATGGAGGTCTTTCACATAAAGAACAAGGATGAGGAATGCTGCTGCAGCTTCATATTCAGCACCCCTTCAGAGGACAGCAAGGGAGTTGCGCACATCCTGGAGCATACTGTGCTCTCCGGTTCCAGAAGATATCCTGTGAAGGATCCGTTCTCACAGGTTCTTCTCTCCAGTCCAAACACATTCCTAAATGCCATGACATTTGTGGACAAAACCATGTATCCGTTCGCCTCTCCGCTGAAGAAGGACTTTGACATTCTGTTTGACATATATGCAGATGCGGTCTTTGACCCACTGCTGCGGAAGGAGTCTTTCCTGCAGGAGGGAATAAGGAGCTTTGACGGGCACTTTGACGGAGTTGTCTTCAACGAGATGTGCGGGGCAAGAAGCACAGAGGACTCCGTGGTGCAGACATGCATCTTCCGCGACATGTTCAAGGGGACCCCGTGCCAGTACGATTCGGGTGGAGATCCTTTTCACATTGTGGATCTGACATATGAGCAGTACCTTGAGAGATACAAAAAGTGGTACAGCCCGTCAAACTGCAGGCTGTTCCTGTTCGGTGATCTGGATGCCAGACAGTACCTTGATAAACTAGATGACCGCTATCTGAAAAACCGGAGCAGGGGAGAGAAAATTATTCCGAAATCGGAAAACTATCTGCAAAAAGATATGAAACCGATGCGTACAACGGCCTCATGCCCTGCTGGAGACTCAAGAAGTGTAGTCCTTTCATGGCTTACCACACCAGGTGATGACCCCCTTGAGATACTTACCGCATCAGTTCTTGTGGACATGCTGCTAGGTAACCCGGGAGCACCTCTTTACAATGCGATAATTGAGTCAAATCTGGGAGAGGACCTGCATCCGTTGAGCGGAACCGATGTGGAAAGCCCTGTTCTGACATTCTCTGTTGGTTTCTCGCATGCCAAGAAGGCAAAAGAGGATGAGATCGAGGCTTTTTTCATGGACCAGATCCGCTCTTATGTCAAAGACGGTCTTCCTGAAGACGTGGTCAAAGCCGCAATCAAGCGCCTAGAGTTCAAAGAGCAGGAGATTCCCGGAGACGGTGTGCCGTTCGGGATACTGACATGCATGAAGGCCGCCCGATGCTGGCTCAGGGGCAAGGATCCTGAGGCCGGCGTGGCAAGCATGGCAAGGCTCCGCAGACTTAAGGAAAAAGTCTCAAAGGGACGGTATTTTGAGGCCTGGATGGAGCAGAACCTGCTGAATAATCCCAGAAGGTGCCTTCTTACCGTTGAATCTGATGAGCATTATGATGAGAACTTCAAGGCAAGGCTTCAGGAGAAGCTTGAGAGCAGGCCTGCCCCGTCTGAGGAGGAACACCAGACCTTTGAGCGCTTTGTCCGGGAGGATGACTCGGAGGAGGCCCTTGCCTCGATAGAGCGTATAACGGTCTCTGATCTTCCGCGGAGGATAAACAGGTACCGCAACAGGCTCACTAAGCTGAAATCAGGTGCCTCATATTATGAGTACAACGTCTTCACCAGAGGGATTGTGTATCTGAGCATTGCCTTTGACACAAGAGGTCTGGGCATGGAGGAGAAGAGGCTGCTTCCTCTACTGGTACGGTGCATGCAGATGTGCGGGACAAAACACCATGATTTCAGGCAGGTCAGCACACTGATAAAGATGCTGACCGGAAGCTTCTTCATGTACCCGAACGCAGGTGCCGATGTGCACCACAAACCGATGTCCGTGGTGGTAGTAAAATCAAAGATGCTCCGGCAGGATTTTTCTCAGGCGATGGACCTTATAGCAGAGCTTCTCACAGAGCCTGATCTGGATGACACAATGAGGATAAAGGCATCGCTTACGGACATGATAACCGAGTTCGAAAGCGGCTACACATATAGCGGAAACTCCTATGCTGTACTGGGTGCTTCCAGCGTTTTCTCAGCCTCCGCAATGGAGAGCGAGATGAATGTCGGAACGTCCCTCTGGCTCTATCTTGTGAATCTGAAAAACGCACTTGAAAGCGGGAAAACAAGCCTTGAAAGATTGTCAGTCTCACTTACAAAGCTTTGGGAAAAGGTATTCACACAGCGTGCCATGAAGATCCACACAGGCAGTGACTCAGAAGCAGGAAGCCTGATGCAAGTTGTTTCTGCATTTGCAGATAAGTTCAGCATTGGCAAGTTTGTAAGGACTTCTAACTATTATAAGAGCTTCCATGATAATGCTGAGAGAGGAACCGATGAGAGACCTGTAGTGTACTCTGTCCCGTCAGGACCTGCATTCAATGCACTTGCCATCCGTTTCGGACGTGATGATGAGAGAAGTCTGGTGGCAAGCACACTGCTTTCTTCGGTGCTTTCATCTGGTTATCTGTGGTCTGTTGTCCGAGGCGCGAACGGGGCTTACGGGGTGGAAAGTCATGTGGACCGGATGGAGGGGCTGTTCGTGTTCTCTTCTTACCGTGACCCCAGGATCAGCGAGACTTTCAAGGTATTTGCAGATGCCCTCAGGCATAAGAATGAGATGCAGGAAATTGAGTATTCCGTGGTCACGATTCTTGGACGTGAGCTCAAGCCGCTCAGTCCTCAGACCAAGAGTTCAGAGGCCTTCATGAGCATCCTTACTGGCTCCTCATACAGACGCTATCTCAACAGGCGCAGGCTTCTTCTCCAGATGAAGGCAGAGGATCTTGATGAGGTTGCCTCACTTATTCTTGAGAGGCTTGCATCTGAGTCCAGTACCGCAGTCGTCTGCGGGTCCGACATGGTGAAAAAACTCAAACCGCTTAAGCTCATTGCTCTTCCTATGTGAAATATATTAGGCTATAATTCTTGTAATTGTCGCGTGCAAGACGCGCGGCGTTGGAGGAAATGGAATGCCGGTTACAACAGTTGACTGGATAAGGACTGTGGTGCAGATTCTGCTTCTCACTGTCTTTTTCTACAATTTCTACATCGCTCTGGCGCAGAACAGGGCAACACAGCTCATCAGGTCTGTTCTGATTTACGCGTTCCTTTACATAATCTGCAAGTTCGCGGGTCTGCGTGTCATGGAGAATCTCCTCCGTATCTGTGCGGTGCCGGGAGTAGTCTTCCTGTTCTGTGTATACCAGCCGGAGCTCCGAAGAACCTTCACCCCCGGAGCCAGCAGACGAAGCAGATTGTTTCGCATCGGAGGAACACAGGCATCGTCCGAGCAGATTGAGACCATTCTCAGCGCATGTCAGCGTCTGGTTCAGTCAAAGCGCGGTGCATTGATAGTCTTCCCGCGCAAGGTCGCGCTCAAGAACATTATCGACAGCGGAACCAGGATGAACGCCGATATATCAAGTGCATTGATAGTGACGGTGTTTGACCATGACACCCCGCTTCATGACGGAGCCATGATAATCCAGGGATCCAAAATAGTCGCCGCAGGCTGTTATCTGCCGCTTTCCGGTCAGACTGACATCAGGGCAAGCTTCGGAACCAGACACAGGGCCGCACTCGGAATGGCTGAGGAGTCAGATGCAGCTATTATCGTCGTGTCCGAGGAGACCGGAGCCATCTCCCTGGCCTGCAACGGCAACCTTTACTATGACCTGTCTCACGATGAGATCAAGAGCATGCTGCTTTCACTGTTCAACTACCTTGATGTGCAGCCGGTGTCAATGGAGGAGGGTAGAAACGATGCGCAGTAAGTTCTTTCAGAAACTGTTATACAACTGGCAGGTCAAGATCATCTGCCTTCTGCTTGCGGTTCTTGTCTACTTTGTTCTTCTGTTCTCAATCCAGAGCTCCAGGTCAATGACACTTCCTCTTACAGTGACACTTCCTAAGGACTACAAGGCAGAAAGCACAATCCCCAAGAGCGTTGAGCTTGTAATTCAGGGAACAGAGGATCAGATATTCATGATCGATCCCTCGATGATATCGGTAAGCGCTGATTTCTCCACCGTCAACCGTGAAGGCGTCAGTTATTCCGTTGTAGAGATCGATGCCGGAGATCTTGCGTCTTACATCGACACCACAGCACTCTCGATATTCACAAGACCTTCTCAGGTCAAGGTCTATTTCTCAAGTGGAACTTCCGGAGGAACATCGTCCAAGTGATTCTGGGAACAGGAATTGATGCAGTAAACATTGACAGGGTCAAGAAGCTCCAGGGGCGTGTCCTTGAGAAGATGTTCCATCCTGAGGAACTTGAGCAGTATCATGCGCTTGAGAATGCTCATGAGGATGTGCGCGCCCAGTTTCTGGCATCACGTTTTGCAGTCAAGGAGGCCTATGCAAAGGCCCGCGGGACAGGTTTCTCGTCTGTTGTGATTCCTTCTGAGATCATTACACGCAAGGAAGAGGACGGGCGTCCTTTCATTGCACTCTGCGGCAAGACTCTGGACAATGCACCCAAGGCTGTGGTTCATCTGAGCATCACTCATGAGCAGCCGCTTGCAATAGCCATGGTGATTCTTGAGGCGGTGGAGGACTGAATGGCACGCAGTGACTGGAAGCGCCCTGAGGTTTTCTCCGCTCCCGAGAACAGGCGCCGTGTGGCGCTTGAGCTCAGTTATGACGGACGTGTCTTCTGCGGCTGGCAGCGTCAGAAAGATGCAGACTCCGTCCAGCAGACCATTATTGATGCCGTGATAAGGATGATAGGTGACAGAAACGTTGAAGTGATCGGCAGCGGCAGGACTGACAGCGGAGTGCATGCATACGGCCAGGTTGCCCATGTCGAGTTCGATACCTGTGATATCCCGGCAAAGGCATTCCACATGGGACTGAACGCGCTTCTTCCGTACAGCATCAGGATCAGACGGAGCTGGGATGTGGACAACTCATTCCATGCAAGGTACAGCGCAATGGCGCGCGAGTACCGCTATTTCTGCAGATGCGGCGAGCCGCATGACTCTTTCAGTGATGGTCTTGTAACTGTGCTCAGGGAGTTCCCTGACATTGATCTCCTGAACTCTTATGCATCATGTATAGTCGGAACACATGACTTCACCACCTTCGCATGCTCCAAAGATATATGTCCAAGCAAAGTTCGTGACATATATGAAGCCGAGTTCGGATGGAAGGAGTCCATGTACGGCGAGAAACTTCTGATGTTCAGGATTGCCGGAAACGCATTTCTCTATCATATGGTGCGTTCACTCATGGGTACAATGTTGGATCTGGCTTATGAGAATAAGCCTGCCTCGGCCTTCTCTGAGCTGCTTGAGGCAAAGGACCGCCTTCGCACGGGCAGAACTGCGCCTTCTGACGGGCTGTATCTCTGGCGCGTGAGCTATGATCCTGACGAATACATGTGGTTCGAGGAAAAATACGGGAGGAAATGACATGTCTACTGAAGAAATGTCCGCCAAGGACAGGCGAAACGCCCTCTCAAGTGCCCTTGGACGCACGGATGAGCTGATGGACTCTTTCATGGACGTCCTGAAGCAGGATTTCAGTGCAAAGCAACACGAAAAACGTGATTTCTCAGATACTGCCGCAATGCTGATTCCGGATGATGAGCCTGTACAGGAACAGACAGAACCTGAGGTCCTCTTCAAGGAGCCGGAGGATGACCGGCTTCATATGTCATACAAGGCTCTTTGCGCTGACGCCAGCACGTGCAAAAGATGCGGTCTCTGCACAACCCGTAAGAGCGTTGTTTTTGGCACAGGATGTCAGGACCGTCCCGTGGTCATGGTCATAGGAGAGGGACCGGGAGAGAATGAGGATATCCAGGGACTTCCGTTTGTCGGCAAGGCAGGACAGTACCTTGACAGATGGCTTGCAGCCATATCCCTTTCTCGTGAGACCAACGTGTACATAACAAACACAGTCAAATGCAGACCGCCTCAGAACCGTGACCCGTATCCGGAGGAGAAAAGCGCCTGCAACGCTTTTTTGAAAAGGCAGATACAGCTGGTGAATCCTCAGGCGATACTCTGTCTGGGCAAACCGGCATCGACACTCATGACCGGTCAGCCTGATGCGACCATGGGAGCCCTCAGGGGCAGGTTCTTCTTTTATGACGGAATTCCCATGATGTGCACATACCACCCGGCAGCGGTTCTCAGGGACCTCAATCTCAAGCGCCCTGTGTGGGAGGACTTGAAGAAACTTGCCAGATATCTGGGACTTCAGATGGGTGGCAGCTGATGATCCGCTATGCCCAGGTAGTAGTCCCTGTGCCTCTGAAGGCTGAGTTCACCTACAGCTTTGATTCCGATCAGATGGAGATTGTCCCCGGAATAAGGGTCATTGTGCCGTTCGGCACCAGAAGAAAGAATCTCCAGGGTTATGTGATCTCGGTCTCGGATACAAAGCCCGACGGCGGATTTGAGATAAAGCAAGTGAAGCGGGCAGTGGATAAGGAGCCTCTGTTTGACAAAAGCGACTATGACCTTGCCCTCTGGATGGAGAAGTTCTATTTCTCAAGCCGTGGTGAGATCCTGGACACCATGATTCCGGGAGGAAAGAAGGACACCGCATTCGGTGCCTTGGATGCCGATGAGGCCATGGCGCGTCCGGATGTCGTTCTCTCTGATGAGCAGGAGAATGCAGTCAGGACCGTCATGGAGACTGACAAACGGATGTTCTATCTCTTCGGAGTCACCGGATCCGGAAAGACAGAGGTCTTTTTGCGTTGTGCCGAGCAGGTGATCAATCAGGGCGGACAGGTGATTTATCTTGTCCCGGAGATCACGCTCACACACCAGCTTGCCCTTCAGGTGACAAAACGCTTCAAGAACAATGTGGCAATCCTGCATTCGGGAATGACCGATTCCCAGCGCATTGCCCAGTGGCGCAGGATTAAGAGGTCGGAAGTCGGTCTGGTCATAGGTGCCAGAAGTGCCGTGTTTGCACCTTTCAGGAACCTGAGGATGATAATCATCGACGAGGAACATGAGAACTCATACAAGAGCGGTAATGCCCCGCGCTATCATGCCCGTCAGGTGGCCCAGAAAAGAATCCAGGACTGTAACGGAAAGCTTTTGATGGGAAGCGCTACTCCCAGCCTTGAGGCCTGGCAGCTCATGAAGGATCCGTCAAAGATGATCCGCATTGATCTTAGAAACCGTGTGGGTGGCGGAAGCATGCCTAAGGTTGAGATCGCGGATATGACAAAGGAAGAGGGGATTTTCAGCAGTCTGCTGCAGGAGAGGATGCTCAGAACCCTTGCTCAGGGCAGGCAGGTCATCCTTTTTCTCAACAGACGCGGCTACAGCTATTACTTCCATTGCAGAAGCTGCGGTTATGAGCTCAAATGCCCGCATTGTGATGTGGCAATGACATACCACAAAAGGCGCAATATCCTGCAGTGCCATTACTGCGGATATTCGCAGAAACCTGTCTCCGTCTGTCCTAACTGCGGATCCATGGATGTGATGTACTCCGGTTTCGGTACCGAGCAGGTGGAGCACGAGCTGCAGAGGCTATTCCCCCTGTACCGTGTTGCCAGACTGGACACTGACACTGTCTCCAAGGACCGGTCCACCATCCAGAAGACATTAGATGATTTCAGGGCAGGAAACATTCATATCCTGCTCGGAACACAGATGGTTGCCAAGGGTCTGAATTTCCCTAACGTCAAGCTGGTTGGAATAATCATGGCTGACAGCGGCCTGCTGATTCCTGATTTCAGGGCAGAGGAGAGGACATTTGACCTTCTGGTTCAGGTCTCCGGCCGCTCTGGCAGATCCGATAACGAGGGAGAGGTGATAATCCAGACCAGGATGAAGGATAATCCTGCAATATCGTTTGCCACAAAAGGAGAGGTGGAGTCTTTCTTTGACCAGGAGCTTGCCATCAGGAAGGAGACAAGTTTCCCGCCGTTCTCAAGGATGGTGAACATTGTGGTTCATTCCCCGAATGCATCAGCGGCAAGATCTTTTGCCGACATGCTTGCCCAGAAGCTCAGGTCTGTTGTCAAAAAGACGCAGGTCTACGGGGCAAATGAATGCCCAATTGAGAAGATCCGTGAGAATTACAGGTTCCAGATCCTGCTCAGGTCATCTTATCCTGCGGACATGCTCAACTGCATTGCAAGAGTCACGTCGGACTTGAAGGTGCCGGGTAATGTCGCCTTTGACATAGATGTGGATCCGGTTGAGCTGATGTAACCTTTTCTGTGCTTTTCAATTTATATTATTGGTTGATAGCCTCAAGAGAGGGTTTTATGAAGAAAAGAATTATCATTGCATTGATATTTGCAGTCATATGTGCGTCTTTCGCATCCGCAGATGCCTACAAGGATGTGAACGGTTTGATTTCACGTGGTCTGACTGAGCAGAATATCCAGATGATCAAGGAGCTCTCCACTCAGCTGACGCAGAGCCAGAAAAACTCCATCTACACGTGGAAAAGGGTTTCGCCGATCACCGGTGCGGCCATGAATCTGTTTCTGGGCTTTAGAAGCGGTTCCTCCATGCAGGGTGACAAGCTGCATGGGACAATATTCATGATAGGTGATGTCATATGCACGGGATTGATTGTCTTTGAT